>CANPNN010000145.1 GCA_947575475.1 uncultured Pseudoflavonifractor sp. | reverse complement strand
ATGAGGGCGGCGGTCTTCCGGGCCTCCAGGTCGATTTTGGGAAGCTCCTCCTTCACGTTGGTCAGGCCGAAGGAGATATTCTGGTAGACCGTCATATTGGGCCAGAGGGCGTAGTTCTGGAATAGGAAGCCCACCTTCCGCTTGTTGGGGGGGATATTGATCCCCGCGGCGGAGTCGAACACCACCTGGTCGCCGATGGTGATGCGGCCCGAGGTGGGGGTCTCCAGTCCGGCGATCATCCGGAGGGTGGTGGTCTTGCCGCAGCCCGAGGGGCCCAGCAGGGTCACGAAGGCGTTGTCCTCGATCACCAGGTCCAGATCGTCCACGGCGTAAAATTTATCCCAGCGTTTGGTCACATGGGTCAGTTCGATCTTCGGCATATCAGTTCCCTCCTATCCCCTCGTCCAGACTGGCTCCGGTGAGCTTGTTGACAAGGGTGTTGAATACAAGAATGGTGACGATCAGGATCAGGTTGATGCCGCTGGAGAAGGCGTAGAGGCCCATCTCGTCAAAGTAGTCCAGGGTGGTGGAGAGGATGAAGCCCTGGGTACACAGCAGCAGGAACAGGCTCAGCTCCCGCAGGCAGGTCATGAAGGGGAGCATATAGCCGGAGATGATAGAGGACTTCTGGATGGGGATGATGATCCGGGTCATCCGTTTGATCCAGGGCACGTCCTGGATGATGGCGGCCTCCTCGATCTCCCCGGAGAGCTGGAGCATGGAGTTGAGGCTGGTCCGGCTGGCGAAGGGGATGTACTTGATGACGCCGGTGATGATGAGGAGGGTATAGGTGTTGAAAAGGTTGATATGCTGGTTGGAAAACAGGATAAAGAAGGCCGCGCCCACAGCGATGGAGGGCATCAGGTATGGCAGGAAGGCCATATTGTAAACGTAGTTGGCCCACCTGCCTCGTCGGTTTTTGCTCACGGCGTAGCCGATGAGGGTGCCGATGGTGCCGGCGATGAGGGCGCAGGCTACGCTCACCAGCATGGTGCCCTTGAAGGCCTTCCAGATCATCTCGTTATGGAGGATTCCCTTCTGTCCGTACATACCGTTCTCGCTGACATTCTCGTCGGTGACCCACCACTTGGTGGTCAGGTTGGAGGTATCCCCGGTGTAGAGGAAGGAGTAGTCGCCGGGGTTGGGCAGGAAGGTCTCGAAGGCGAAGGAGACGATGGGGAAGATACTGGTGAAGAAGGTCACCACCACCAGCGCAAGGGCGATGATGTACCGGCCCGCCTTGCCCAGGTTGATCTTGGAGATCTGGCCGGACTTGCCGGTGACGGTGGTGTAGCTCTTCCGGCTTTTCAGGCTCTTCTGGTTCATGAGCATGATGGCCACGCCGAAGATCATCATAATGATGGCCAGGATGCTGGCCTCACCGGTATACTTGGAGTTCATGGACACGTACTTGGTGGAGAGGGTGGTAAGGCCCAGGTAGTGGGGCACCGGGTAGGAGCCCATGGAGGAGCCGAAGACCAGCAGAATGGTACTGAGAATGGCGGGCTTCACCATGGGAAGGGTCACCCGGAAGGCGATCTTCCACCGGGGGGTATCCAGGATGGTGGCCGCCTCCTCCAGGTTGGCGTCCATGTTCCGGAAGATGCCCCCGATGAGGATATAGGCGAAGGGGGCGTAGTGAAGGCCCAGGACCATGAGGCTGGGGAACAGGCCCTTGCACCACCAGATGGGCATGTTGATCCCGAAGAGGCTTGCCAGCAGGCCGTTGGAGGTACCGGTGACGGCGTTGGAATTAAAGAGGTTCTGCCACACCACCGCCAGAGTCCACTGGGGCATGATGTAGGGGAAGATAAAGATGGAGCTGAGGTACTTCCGCCAGGCCATGTTGGTCCGGGTGATAAGGAAGGCGAACACGCCGCCGAACAGGATGGACACGATACAGGTGCCCACCGCCAGATAGACCGTATTGAAAAGGGGGGTCCACAGGTTGGTCTTGGCCATTTTGCTGGTGAACAGATCCACATAGTTCACCACCGTATAGCCCGAGGCCTTCTTGGTCAGGAACTGGTCGATGGTGCCGGGATGGATGGTGAAGGTGTCCTTCAGGATGGCCACGATGGGGGCGATGGTGGACACGGTGACCACGATGCCGAACAGCAGCAGGATCACATTGTAGGGCTTGGAAAGGAAGGTCCTGAACTTGTTGAGAAGGATGGTTCCTTTGCCCGCTTGCAGGGTGTCGTTCATAGCTTCTCTCCTCTCTGGTGGGAAATGGGGTCTGGACCGGCCGGGACTCCCGCGGCCCCAAGGGCGGCGCGAAGCTCGGCCACGTCCTGCCGGAACTGGAAGGCTCCCATTCCGCACCACTGGGCAGCCTCGATATTCAAGGGGGAATCGTCGATAAAAAAGCACTCTGAGGGCTGGAGGGCGAACCGTTCAAACAGCCGGCGGAAAAGGGCCGTCGGGCTTCAAAAGTCCCTCCTCACAGGAGAGCATGACCCCCCGCATCAGGCCGAGGCCGGGGATCAGGTCCCGGAATTCATAGAAACGGAAGGGAGCGTTGGAGAGGATGTAGAGGGGATATCCCCTGTCATGAAGCTCCCGGACCAGCGCGCCCACGTCCTCCTTGGGGCGGAGGCTCCTGTGCCAGCCGGCCATGATCCGGTCCGCCTGGGGATGGAGCCTTTCCGGAAGGCGGGTCTTCATGGAGGACAGGACCCTCTCCTCCCCCTCCCCCCGGTCCAGGCGGCTCCAGTCAGCATGGGAAAAGATCTCCCGGCGGAGAAGGGCGGCGTCGGCCTCCACGTCGGTGACGGCCCGGACCATGGCGGCGGGGTCAAAGTCCAGAAGGACCCCGCCCACATCAAAAATGATTTGTCTGATCATGGGGGCCTCCTATCAAGGGAAGGTGGGCTGCGGCGGGGGCAAGCCCCGCCCTGCTTTTTTCAGGAATAGGGCTTCGGCTTCCCTCAAAATCTTTTAGGAAGGGCCCGGAGGCTCGGCCTCCGGGCCCTTTTCAAACGTTTATTGGGGGACTCTTCCGGCTTAGCCCGCGGAGTACTTGGTCAGCATCTCCACCCAGGAGCCTACGGTGAAGGCCACCTCGGCGCAGTACTCGGGATCCTCCAGGACCAGCTTGCCCTCGTTGGTCCACCAGTCGTAGCCGCGGTCGTTCTTGCACTCGAACTCCACGGTGGTGCCGTCCTCGGCCATGCCGCCCTTGGAGTGGCCGTACTGGGCCTCGGTGCCCTCGGCGACCACAGGGTTGGAGGAGTAGCCGCCCATGTCCTTGCCCCAGGCGGAGAAGCCGTCCACGGTGCAGGTCATGTAGGCGATGAAGGCGCAGGCGGTCCAGGGCAGGGGGCTGTTGTCGGTGACAAACAGATAGTGGCAGTAGCCGTAGCCGCCGATGCCGGTGTAGCCCTCGTCATAGGCCGCCACGTTGATGTTGTTCTTGGACACGGAGGCGGACTCCTCCACGCTGCGGAGCTTGGAGTAGACCAGAAGGCCGAACTGGTCGGTGGCGGATTTGTCCACCAGGGTGTTGCAGATGGGGCCGTCGTCGGTCTGGGCGTTGTAGGACTCCACCCACAGCTTGATCCAGGCCAGGGCGTACTTGCCATCGGCACCCAGGCCCAGGAACTCGGCGTCAGCGGCCATCTCGTCAATGACGGGCTGGAAATAGGCCTGCTCGTCGGCGGAGAGGGCCTCGAAGGCCTCCTTCATCCAGCCGGCGTACTTGTCCTCGGTGAGCATATAGAGGAAGTTCTTGCCCACGATCTCGGAGTCGATGTCCATGTACAGGCCGTGCTCGCCCTCGGCCACGAAGTCCCAGCAGTTGTCGTAGGTCTTGGAGCCGGTGTTGTTGTACATGAAGACCTTGTTCAGGGTCTGGAGGGCCAGGTAGCCATCCACCGCGTCGGCGGTGGTGCCGTTGGCCTCGGCCCACTCCTTGGGGATGTATGTATCCAGGATGCCGGTCTGGACCATCTTGGACTCGATCTGGTTGCCGTCCTGGATGAGGGTCA
>CANPNN010000144.1 GCA_947575475.1 uncultured Pseudoflavonifractor sp. | reverse complement strand
CGGGCAGATCGCTCCTATCGTCCTTGGCGGCGGACGCCGGGGCCGCCAGGCCCAGACACAGGGCCATGGCCAGCGCAAGGGATAACAGTCTTTTTCTCATTGTTTCTTTCCTCCCTCAAAAAGCTTCTCTCTCCAATGGAGAGAGACAAAGGCGTACGCCTTTGTGCAAATTGTAGCATATGGAATATATGGTTGTAAAGAAATCTTTCCTCTCCCCCTTGTAATTTCCCTATTTCGTGATATAATACTGTTTTGATAGGAAATCCCCCTCACAAAGGAGTATCTATATATGTTAGAGATCAGCCATCTGCGATACGACGTGACAGCGGAGGACGGCGCCGAACTGGGCATCCTCCGGGATGTGTCCCTCACGGTGGACGATGGGAAACTGGTGGTCATCACCGGCCCCAACGGGGGCGGCAAGACCACCCTGGCCCGGACCATCATGGGCCTGAACCAGCCCACGGGGGGCTCCATCCGCTGGAACGGACAGGACATCACGAACCTCTCCATCACCGACCGGGCCAAGGCGGGGGTGAGCTACGGCTTTCAGCAGCCCCCCCGGTTCAAGGGCATGAAGGTCCGGGACCTGCTCGCCCTGGCGGCGGGCAAGGAGGACCTGACCCCCACCGAGGGGTGCCAGTACCTGACCCAGGTGGGCCTGTGCGCCGACGACTACATTGACCGGGAGGTGGACGCCAGCCTCTCCGGCGGCGAGGTCAAGCGCATCGAGATCGCCACCATTCTGGCCCGGGGGGCGGGACTGATGATCTTTGACGAGCCGGAGGCGGGCATCGACCTGTGGTCCTTCTCCCGGCTCACCGAGACCTTCGACGCCATCCACAAAAAGGGGACTTCCACCCTTCTCATCATCTCCCACCAGGAGCGCATCATCCGTCTGGCGGACGAGATCCTGGTCATCGAACAGGGGGAGGTGGCCAAGCACGGCCCCCAGGCGGAGATCTTTCCCCAGATCATGGCCCGGACCCTGCCGGGCTGCGGCTATATGAGAGAGGGGGCGCGGTAATGGATAAGACCGAATGGAAGGTCCTCAAGGAGATCGCCGAGCTGGAAAAGGTCCCCCAGGGAGCCTACAACTTCCGGGTCAACGGCCAGCTGGACGACCGGAAGGTCACCGCCAACATTGACATCACCTCCAAGCAGGACGGCAAGCCGGGCATCGACATCACTGTGAAGCCGGGGACCAAGGGGGAGAGCGTCCACATTCCTGTGGTCCTCAGCATGACGGGCCTTGTGGACGTGGTCTATAACGACTTTTATATCGGCGAGGGGGCCGACGTGGACATCGTGGCGGGCTGCGGCATCCACAACACCGGCTGCGAGACCAGCCAGCATGACGGCATCCACGTCTTTCACATCGGCAAGAACGCCAAGGTCCGCTATGTGGAGCGCCACTACGGCGAGGGTCCGGGCACCGGGCAGCGTATACTCAACCCCCGCACCGAGGTATACTTGGAGGAGGGGGCCTCTATGACCATGGAGATGACCCAGATCCGGGGGGTAGACTCCACCATCCGGGATACCGTTGTGGAGGTGGCCGCCGGGGGCGAGTGCGTCATCAACGAAAAGCTGATGACCGACGGGGATCAGGTGGCGGAATCCAATGTGGAGATCGTCCTCAAGGGGGACGGGGCCACAGGCCGGGTGATCTCCCGCTCGGTGGGCCGGGGAAGGTCGGTCCAGGTGTTCCGGCCCTGCATGACGGGGAAAGCCGACTGCTTTGGCCACGTGCAGTGCGACTCCATTTTGATGGATGAGGCCAAGATCAAGTCCATCCCCGCCATCGACGCCCAGAGCGTGGACGCCCAGCTCATCCACGAGGCCGCCATTGGCAGGATCGCCGGAGACCAGATCCTGAAGCTGCTGACCCTGGGGCTCACCGAGGAGGAGGCGGAGGAGAAGATCCTGGAGGGCTTCCTCAACTAAATAGAAAAAGAAACGTGAAAAAGCTATGGGTCTTGACTGCTGCAGGCGGTATTGCCAACGGTGGCAGAGGAGGCCTGGCTTTTTCACTTTTCATTTTTCATTTTTTATTTACCAAGGGGGTTTTGTTTTGGCAAAACGTATTCTGGATTGCGCCGCGTCCGATTTCGCCCGGATGACAAAGGAGGAGCTGCTCTTCGCCATCGGGGCCTCCGAAGGGCGGACCCTGGCCGCAGAGACCATCGGCACCGTCACCCCCCTGCTGGGGGACGTGACCAACGCGGAGCTGGCGGCGGCCCTGGGGGCGGACATTCTTCTTTTGAATCTCTTTGATGTGGATGCCCCTCAGCTCCAGGGCCTTCCCCCGGCGGGACCCGGAGAGGTAATCCGGGAGGTGAAGCGGCTCACCGGCCGGCCGGTGGGGATCAACCTGGAACCGGTGGAGGCGGGGGCCGGAGAGGTAGATTCCCTCTGGGCTATGACCCGGGGGCGGATGGCCACCCTGGACAACGCAAAAAAGGCTGTCCAAATGGGGGTGGATCTCATCCTCCTGACGGGAAATCCCGGCACAGGGGTGACCAACAGGGCTATCACGGATACTCTGGAACTGTTCCACGCCCATCTGGGCGACCGGCTGATCCTGTGCGCCGGAAAAATGCACGCCTCGGGGGTGCCGGGGGAGGGCGGGGAAAACATTATTACCCCGGCGGATGTGGAGGCCTTTGCCCGGGCGGGGGCCGATGTGATCCTTCTCCCGGCCCCGGGAACGGTCCCCGGGATCACCACCCCCTTTGTCCGGGGGCTGGTCGAGAAGGCCCATCTCCTGGGAAAACTGGCCATGACCGCCATCGGCACCTCCCAGGAGGGGGCGGACACGGACACCATCCGGCGCATTGCCCTGGAGTGCAAGATGACGGGGGCGGATATCCACCATCTGGGGGATTCCGGATATACGGGGATCGCCGCACCAGAAAATATCACCGCCTACTCGGTGGTCATCCGGGGGCTGCGGCACACCTACCGGCGGATGGGGATGTCCACAGAAAGGTGAAGAAATCGGGAGGAGGGCCGCGGCAAGGATACCGCGGCCCCCTTTTTTCAAATCCTCTCTCGGGAAATTTTGTGAAACTCTTGACTTTTCCCCTGGGGAATAGTTTATCATCATATTGGTATTTCGGGATAGGAGGGAAGGCCGCTTGAAGATCAATGAGGTGATGAAGCGGACCGGGCTCTCCCGGAAAGCAATCTACATCTATGAGGACAGGGGGCTGCTGTCCCCGCTGAAAAACGGGATCGGATACCGGGACTACAGTGAGACGGACGTGGAGCGGCTGCTGCTTATCGCCAAGCTCCGGGAGCTTGGCCTGCCCTTGGAGGAGATATCCCAACTGCTCCGCTTTCCCGAGGAGACCGATATCCTGATGCAGAAGCATTTTGACAGGACCCAGCAGGAGCTGTCGGACGCCATGCAGCGGCTGAGCCAGATGCAGACCGTCCTCTACAACCTGCCCCCCAACGGGCAGCTGGAGGACCTGACCCGGGCGGCGGATATCGCCATCCCGGCGGACCGGGCCATCGCGGCGGCCCGGTATCTGTCGGAAGAGCTGGCCCCCTCGGCGGCCCGAAGGCTCGCCATGTATATATTCGAGACCTTTTTGGACGTGCCGCTGGACACTCCGGAGCGGTGGGAGGCGTGGTATGAGCTGCTGGACATTGTGGAAAACGCCCCCCACGCGATCTGGGAGGGCTTTGAGGAATATTACGGCACCATGACCGCGGAGCAGAGCTACCGGGATTACCGCCTGCGCCGGGCATTGGTGGTGGGGTATCTGGAATATGGCCCGGAGGAGGAGCGGGCCAAGGGGGAGGAGATCCTCCTCATGCTGGAACGGCTCACCGGGGACGAGGCCTATGCCGCCCGGTGGAGGCGGTACTATACCCTGGTGGTGCGGCATCCTCTCCGAAGCGAGAAGCTGAAGCGGCTGATGGAAATTCTCAGCAAAGTCTATCACCCCTACAATTCCAAATTCGATCGGGTCATCCGGCAGTATGTGTACCCCTGG
>CANPNN010000143.1 GCA_947575475.1 uncultured Pseudoflavonifractor sp. | reverse complement strand
CGCCCACGATCTCCATCTGGTGCTTCTTGAGCTGGGAGCGCTTGGAGTTGAAGAAGGTGCGGCCGTTCTTGTTCTCGGCGATCCACTTGCCGGCGAAGGTGCCGTCCTGGATGTCGGAGAGGACGGCCCGCATCCGGGCCTTGGTCTCCTCGTGGGGGATGACCCGGGGGCCGGAGACATACTCGCCGAACTCAGCGGTATCGGAGATGGAGTAGTTCATGGCCGCCACGCCGCCCTTGTTGATCAGGTCGATGATGAGCTTCATCTCGTGGATGCACTCGAAATAGGCGTTTTCCGGCTCATAGCCCGCCTCCACCAGCACCTCGAAGCCGCAGCGCATCAGGTCCACCACGCCGCCGCACAGCACGGTCTGCTCGCCGAAGAGGTCGGTCTCGGTCTCATCGTGGAAGGTGGTCTCCATGACGCCGGCCCGGGCGCCGCCAATGCCGGCGATGTAGGCCAGGGCCACCTTGTAAGCGTTGCCGGTGGCGTTCTGCTCCACTGCCACCAGGCAGGGCACGCCCTTGCCCGCCACATAGGTGGACCGGACGGTGTGGCCGGGGCCCTTGGGGGCCGCCATAAACACGTCCACCCCGGCGGGGGGGACGATCTGCTGGTAGCGGATATTGAAGCCGTGGGCAAAGGCCAAAGCCTTGCCCTCAGTCATATAGGGGGCGATGTCCTTCTTGTAGACCTCGGCCTGGACCTCGTCGTTGATGAGCATCATGACGATGTCGCCCCACTTGGCGGCCTCGGCCACCGTCTTGACCTTCAGGCCGGCCTTCTCGGCCTCGGCCCAGTTTTTGGAGCCCTCCCGCAGGCCTACGCACACGTCGCAGCCGGAGTCCTTCAGGTTCAGGGCGTGGGCGTGGCCCTGGGAGCCGTAGCCGATGATGGATATCTTCTTGCCGTCCAGGTAGGAAAGGTCGCAGTCCTTTTCGTAGTACATTTTGGCCATAATATAACACTCCTTTAGTTTGTTTGCCGCAGAACGGCAGATTGTAACAGGATCGTCATTTTTTGTTACCGACAGTAACCGGATTTTGATTCAGAATACCAGCTTTTTTGCGAGAAGAATGTAAACCGTGATACAATCGGGAAAAAGAGGAATGTCAGCTGAGAGTCAGCCCCCATTCCGCCTCGTCTTCGTCGGAGCGTCCGGTCTCTGCAAAGCCCAGCGACCGGTAGAGGGCGCATGCCGCGGAATTCTCCGGGCTGACTGTTAACAGGACGCGGTTTGAGGCGCCAAAGGGCTTTGTGCGGATATATTCCAGCGCCAGCTCCGTGGCAGCCCGCCCAAAGCCTTTTCCCTGGTGCCGCCGGTCGATCATCAGGTGCCAGATGTTGTAGGTCTCCTCGTCATAGTCATAGATGACCATAATGTAGCCAACCACCTCGCCGCCGCTGAGAACGGCGAAGGGGGTACATTGTTTATAGTAGACATAGGCCTGGGCCAGGCTTCGGATAGGGTGGGATACAAATTCCTTTTGCCAGTCGTTTAGTTCCAGGTCAAAGCAGGGGATAAAATTGGACTCGTCCACTTTTTGCAGAGTGATCATGTCTAAGCGTTCCTCCTTTATGGTGGGAGGGTCACCGTGGAAGTACCCTCCGTTTGGCGGATAGGACCGTGCTTGCGTATCTCATCATAATTGACCGTCCCCTTTCTTTTCGGAGGTGATATATTCCAAACACAGAGAGTCCTGTGGGGTTTTACAGGGTGGACTTACCCAGGTTGAACTCGGTGTTTTCCTTGCTCTCGTCGCTGATGGTGTATGCGCCACGCTCCAGGGCCACCATGCCGGTGCGGACCAGCTCCAGAATACCGAAGCTCTCCAGCAGGTCCTCCATGGCGGCGGCCTTGCTCTCGTCGCCGATGAGGGCCAGGGTCAGGGATTTTACCGACACGTCGATGATGGAGGAGCGGAAGATGTTGGCGATCTGGATGATCTCGTTGCGTACGTCCGAGGTCTCGGCCTTCACCTTGAACATGACAAGCTCCCGGCGGATGGACCGCTCGGGGAGAAGCTCCTGGACCGAGTGGACGGGGAAGAGCTTCCTTAATTGGTTCATGAGCTGCTCCATCATGGCGCTATCCCCCATGACCTCGATGGTGATGCGGCTCTCGGCGGGGTCGTCGGTGGTGCCCACCGCCAGGGATTCGATGTTGTAGCCCTTCCGGGAGAAGAGCCGGGATACCTGGGAGAGGACGCCGGAGGAATTCTCCACCAGGACGGACAGGGTGTGGCGGGTATATTCGTTTTTCATGTCCATTCCCTCCTTAGTCCAACAGGAATTGGGTGACGGGCGCCCCGGCGGGGATCATGGGGTGGACCATGGCGTCCTTGTCGATGAGGCACTCGATCACATAGGGCCCCTTGCTCTCCACCGCTTTGCGAAGCTCCACCTCGAACTCCTCCTGGTGGGCGGCGCGGCCGCCGGGGATGCCGTAGGCTTCCGCCAATTTCACAAAGTCGGGGCCCCGGTCCAGGTCGGTCTGGGAGTAGCGCTCCCCGTAGATCAGGTGCTGCCACTGGCGGACCATGCCCAGGGTGTGGTTATTGAAGATGACCACGATGACGGGGATGTTGTAGTGCTGGAGGGTGGCAAGCTCGTTGCAGTTCATGCGGAAGCCGCCGTCCCCCACGCAGGCCACCACCGGCACGCCGGGGTTGCCCATACTGGCTCCCATGGCGGCGCCCACGCCGAAGCCCATGGTGCCGAAGCCCCCGGAGGTGACGAGCTGGCCGGGGCGGGAGAAGTGGTAGTACTGGGCCGACCACATCTGGTGCTGGCCTACGTCGGTGGCGATGATGGCCTGGCCGTCGGTGACGGCCTGAATGGTCTCCAGGATCTCGTGGGGGTGGAGGATGTCGTCCTTCTTGAGAGGCACCTCGGGGTGGGAGAAGACCCACTTTTTCCACTCGGGATAGTCGTGCCGGGGCAGCTTTTCGTTGAGGAGCTGGAGCACCCTGCGGGCGTCCCCGATGATGTGATGGTCGGTTTTCACGTTTTTGTCGATCTCCGCCCGGTCAATGTCGATCTGGACCACCTTGGCCTGCTGGGCGAAGAGGGAGGGGTCGGTGGCCACCCGGTCGGAGAACCGGCAGCCCACGGCGATGAGCAGGTCGCACTCGGCGCTGGCGTAGTTGGAGGCGTGGGAGCCATGCATGCCGATCATGCCGGTAAAGAGGGGGTGGTTCCCCGGCAGGGCGCCGCCTCCCATGATGGTGGAGGCCACGGGGGCGTTCAGGGTCTCCACGAACTTGCGGAACTCAGGCACCGCCCCCTTGGAGCGGATGACGCCGCCCCCCACCAGGATCAGGGGCTTTTGGGCGGCCTCGATCATGCTCAGGAGCTTGGCGATATCCCCCAGGTCGGGCTCGGGGGTCTTGAGGTCGTGGCTGGAGCGGCGGAGCATGGCCCCCAGGCGGCCGTGGGAGGCGTGCTGCTCCACGGGGAGGTATTCGTAATTGGCCTCGGCGGCGGTGACGTTCTTGACGATGTCGATGAGCACCGGGCCGGGGCGGCCGGAGCGGGCGATGGCGAAGGCTTCCCGCATGATGTCGGCAAGCTGGGTGGGGTCCTTCACCAGGTAGTTGCACTTGGTGATGGGCATGGTGATGCCGGTGATGTCCACCTCCTGGAAGGAGTCCTTGCCGATGAGGGTCTCGCCCACGTTACAGGTGATGAACACCACGGGGGAGGAGTCCATGTAGGCGGTGGCGATGCCGGTGGTCAGGTTGGTGGCCCCGGGGCCGGAGGTGGCGAAGCAGACCCCCACCTTGCCGGTGGAGCGGGCGTAGCCGTCGGCAGCGTGGGACGCCCCCTGCTCGTGGGCGGTGAGGATATGCTTGATCTTATCCTTGTAGCCGTGGAGCTCCAGCTCGTCGTAGACGTTGAGGATGGTGCCGCCGGGGTAGCCGAACACCGTGTCCACCCCCTGCTCCAGCAGGCATTCCATGACGATCTGGGACCCTTTCATCCGCATAGCGGGAACCTCCTTTAATCCAAAAAAGCACAGCCGCGTCCGACACAGGACGAGCCATGCTCCGCGGTGGGT
>CANPNN010000142.1 GCA_947575475.1 uncultured Pseudoflavonifractor sp. | reverse complement strand
AGCTGGACGCCCTCATCTCTGAGCGGGATAAGGCGGTAAGCGAGATGCGCCGCCTCAACGACAGCATCCCCGGGGAGAAGATCTCCGCCCAGATCGACCATCTGGAAGAGATGACCCAGAAGATCATCTCCCATGTGGTCTCCCACCCGGAGAAGCTGCCCCAGATCCGCAAATTCATGAACTACTACCTGCCCACCACCCTGAAGCTCCTCAACGCCTACGACCGCATGGGCGCAGCCGGGGTGGAGGGGGAGAACATCGCCGGGACCAAGGGCCGGATCGACGCCATGATGGACACCATCGTCTCCGCCTTCGATAAGCAGATGGACGCCCTTTTCACCGACGAGGCCCTGGACATCGCCACCGACATCACCGTGATGGAGAACCTTCTCAAGCAGGAGGGCCTCAGCGGCTCCGGATTTGCCGCTGGAACTGGAGGATAACAGGATGAGGAGAGAAGAGCGGAAAAGCGTGGGCTGGGTCCGCTGGTTGTATCTGCTGATGGTGGGAATGGATATCGTCAGCCTTTGGGATAGGGCCAGACGGTATAACGCCGTTACCAATGGGGGGATCTATTCCCCCGAGGCCTTGGCCAGCTACCAGGCTGGGGAATGGTTCATCGGGATATGCAGCGCTCTTTGGATCCCGCTGGGCATATATATCTTCCTGACCTGGAAGTGGGACCGGGAGGAGCGTCCGGCCCAGCGGGCGGACGCCGTCGCGAGCTCCGCTATAGCCCTTGTGGTGGCTGGGATGCCCCTTTTTATCCCCTTTGCCAGACTGGATACTTTGGATCGGATATTCTGGGCTGTGATCCTGCTGATTGCTGTGGGCGGCGGGGCATACAGCTGGTGGAAAGTATGGAAAGATAAACAAAACGAGGAAATAGGAGGAGACCTGACATGAGTGACGAACTGAATATGACCCCCGAACTGACCCTGACCCCCACCCTGGACGCCGCTGCGGCGGTCCAGGCCGCCCCCGAGCTGACCCTGGACCCCTCCGCCGCCGAGCAGGAGGTCAAGCAGGCCGACCAGGCCCTCCGGGACGCCAACGCCGTGAAGCTGGACGAGTCCATGCTCTCTGAGTCCGAGCGGAAAATGGTTTCCGACTTTGCCGAGAAGATCGACGTTCGGGATTCCAACCTGGTCCTCCAGTATGGCGCCGCCGCCCAGAAGAACATCGCCGGCTTTTCCGAAAGCGCCCTTTCCAAGGTCCGCACCAAGGACCTGGGGGAGGTGGGCAAGGATCTGGCGGGCCTGGTGGGCGAGCTCCAGAGCTTCGGCCAGGAGGAGAAAAGCGGGATATTTGGCTTTTTCCAGAAGAAGAAAAACGACATCGCCGCCATGAAGGCCCAGTACTCTAAGGCCGAGACCAACGTGAACAAGATCGTGGAAGTCCTGGAGGGCCACCAGCTCACCCTGATGAAGGACGTGGCTATGCTGGACCAGATGTATGAGCTGAATACCAAGTACTATAAAGAGCTCACCATGTATATCCTGGCGGGGAAGAAGAAGCTGGAGGCCACCCGTACCGGGGAGCTGGAGGAACTGCGGAAGAAGGCCACTGCCTCCGGCGCCCAGGAGGACGCCCAGGCCTACAACGACCTGGCCAACATGTGCTCCCGTTTTGAGAAGAAGCTTCACGACCTGGAGCTGACAAGAATGGTCTCTATCCAGATGGGTCCCCAGGTACGTCTCATCCAGAATAACGACGCCCTGATGCTGGAGAAGATCCAGTCCTCCCTGGTGAACACCATCCCCCTGTGGAAGTCCCAGATGGTGCTGGCCCTGGGGGTGGAGAACTCCCGCCAGGCCACCGCGGCCCAGAGCGCGGTGACCAACATGACCAACGACCTGTTGAAGAAGAACGCCGATATGCTGAAGATGGGTACCATCGAGACGGCCAAGGAGGCTGAACGCAGTGTGGTGAGCATCGAGACCCTCCAGCACACCAACCAGCAGCTCATCTCTACCTTAGACGAGATGATGAAGATCCAGACCGAAGGCGCCCAGAAGCGCAAAGAGGCCGAGGCTGAGCTGGGCCGCATCGAGGGCGAGCTGAAGCAGAAACTGCTGGAGCTGCGGGGATAATCTGCTCGGCGCACCCAATGCCGCCCCGAGACCCTCGTTCCCATCATTTGCAGGGCGGGAGCTTGCCCCCCGCTGCGTCCTATCTCATGCTCTCCATGAAAGGAACAACCATGAAAAACAACAAAAAATCCTATGCGGCAGGCTGGCTGGTCCTGGTGCTGGCCATCATAGCCGCCGTCATTTTGGGCCAGCTCCGCAAGCCCTCCGGCGGCGTCTCCCTGGAGCAGTCCCTGGGCCTGGACACCAAACTGGACACCTCCTATGTGGAACGGTTTATCTACGACAAGGCCGGGGTATTGAATTCCGGTACGGAGGATCAGCTGGCCCTTTACAACGCCAACTGGGACTACCGCTACAACAGTGTCGTGGGCTTTTTCAGCGTGGAAAGCCTGGACGGCGATCCCGAGGACTATGCCTACGACCTCAGCGAGGACTACGGCCTGGGAGATGGAGACGCCCTCCTTCTGGTGGTGGAGGACTCCGACGAGTTTCGGTTCGTCTGGGGGGCCGAGTTTGACGGCATTATGAACCAGAAGGCCCTGGACGCCTTGGGAGAGGCCATGTCCAGCGACGACTGGGACCACGATGTAAGCGCCTTTTACGGCGCCCTGAACGACGTCTACCAGGTAAACTTTGGCCTGGGGAACGCCGGCGTGGAGGAGCCGGACTACGGCTCCTATTACACCGGGGCCTGGATCTTCAACCTGGTCCTGTTCCTGGTGATCTTGTTCGCCGTCCTCTCCGCCATTGACAGAGCCCGCTACAACGCCTACCGGGCCCAATACTACGGTGTGGCAGATCCGCCCGTTATCTTCCGCCCCATCTTCTTCTGGCACGGCCCCCGCTACGGCTGGTATACCCGCCATTGGCACCGTCCGCCCCCGCCGCCTCCCCCGAGAGGTCCCCGCCCCCCCATGGGCGGTGGTCCGCGACCCGGCGGAGGCTCCCGGCCTTCGGGAGGTTTCTCCTCTGGCTTTGGCGGAGCGGGAGCCCGTCCTACCCGGGGCAGCGGGTTCCGCAGCGGCGGCGGCTCTTTCGGCGGCAGCCGCGGTGGCGGATTCTCCCGGGGCGGCGGTTCCTTCGGCGGCTCCCGCGGCGGCAGCAGGGGCGGCGGCTTCGGCGGCCGACGCTGATTAGGGCTTTTTATAGAAAAGAGGAATGAATATGGGTTTTGACCGTTTTGCTGCCAAACATTCGGCGCGGGAGAGTATGCGCCTGAACAGTCCCAGCCCCATTCTGGTGACGCTGGTCTACTTCCTTCTCACCGCCGTGTTGTCGGCGGCCATCTCCTATCTGCTTTATGATCCCATTGCCGACCTTATGGATATCCTTCTGGTGCTCCGGGTGTACGATCCGGAGGAGATCATGGGGGAGGCGGCGAATGTACTGCAGTTGATTTTTGACAACCACCAGCAGGAGCTGCTGCTGTTTTTCGGGTTACAGTTCCTGTTTGGCCTTTACTCCACATATATGAGCTTTGGTTATACCTCCTACGCCCTCCGCATGGCCCGGAACGAGCAGCCGGGGATCAGCCATCTCTTCGACGGATTTGCCCGCCCCTTCCGGGTGCTGTGGGCGAACATCTTGGTAGACCTGTATACGATACTGTGGACCCTGGCGGTCTGTGTGCCCCTTAGCCTCCTGGTGGCATTGGCTGGAGTGAACATGGAGAACAGCGTCTATATCGTCTCCACAGTGACCATAATTGCGATGGTGATGGTCACCTATCGGTACCGCCTGACCAGCTACTTCATCATTGACGACCCTTCCTGTACCGCCCGGCAGGCCATCCGTCGGAGCAAGCAGGCTATGAGGGGTTGGAAGGGGAGTTTGTTCAGTCTGGATGTCTCCTTTTTGGGGTGGATGCTCCTGTCCGGGATCCTGAGCGGTCTGGTCTCCTATCTTCTGCCTGTAGTCATCACGGATGTGCTGTGCTTCTGGGTGATGCCCTATCGTATGGCTTCCGAGGCCAACTTTTACGACGCCATCACCGGTCCCAGCCAGCCCTCCGGCGGCTACGCCGGTCCGGATTACG
>CANPNN010000141.1 GCA_947575475.1 uncultured Pseudoflavonifractor sp. | reverse complement strand
TAAGCCCCTCCGGGATATAGGCGGGGGCCAGCTCCCAGCCGAAGTATTCCCGCACCTGGTCCATGTCCCAGTGCTCCACCTCATAGAGGGCGGGATCCATGTAGAGCCGGGTAGCGTCCATCCCCAGGCGGCCCTCCGACTCGTTCACCACCACAAATTGCCACTGGATGGTGTCCTGCCGCTCCTGGGGGGGCTGGAGGGGCTGGCCGCTCTCCTCCGGATCCGCCTCGGCCGGAGCCTGGGAGCCCAGGGGAGGAAGCACCACCGCCCCCGGCCCGTCAGGCCCTGGGACAACAGGACCTGCGCCCAGCCGGAAGACCCCCAGCAGGGCCAGACACAGGCAGGCCGCGGCGGCGAAATATCGGATGTAGGGATTTTTTCTCTTTACAGCCCCAAAGCTTTCCGCCTCCTGCACATACAGCAAGTTTACTTCGTTCATATCCATCAAAAGCTCCTTTCCTCTCATACTGAAATACCCTCCTTTTCCAGGTAGTCCTTCAAATCCTTCCGCAGGCGGTAAAGGGTGGTCTTCACCTTGCTCTCCCCTGCGCCGCAACGGGTCGCGATGTCCCGGATGGAATCGCCGTACCAGTAGCGGCGCAGAAAAATGCCCCGCTTTTCCCGGTCCAAAGTACCCAAAAATCCGTTCAGCGCCTCCCCCAATTCCCGGCTTTCCGCCTCCCTTTCCGGGGCGGGGTCGGGGAGACATTGGGCCAGCTCCTCGGTAAGCTCCACCACTGGGGCGGAACGCTTTTGGGCGGTGAGCCAGTCCACTTTTTCCAGGGCGGCGTGGCGGCAGAGCTGAGAGACATAGGCAAAAAGATACTCAGGCCGTTGGGGCGGAATGGTTTGCCAGGTCCGAAGGTAGGCGTCGTTCACCGCCTCCTGGGCGTCCTCCCAGCTTTTGAGAAACCGTTTTGCCAAGCGCAAAAGCTTGGCCCCGTAAGCTTTTTGCAATTCCTCCAGGGCCGAGTCGTCCCGGCGGAAAAGTCCCGCAATGATGTCCTGGTCCTCCATCCTGCCACCTCCAGTCTGTCGAAAGGCCCTTCACCCATGGAGTGGGAAATTACCTCTTCCCGGTCACATTTTGTTACCACTTTGTAACTATTTGTTATTTTTTGTTACCAACTTTAGACGATGTTTTTTCCCTTTTGTTCCCTTTTTGGTGTATAATGGGACAAAGGAATTTTTCGAAGGGAGTCTCTTTTTATGGAAGAGCTGTTTCTGCCCGTTTTGTCCCACTTTCAAAACAAGAATCCCTGGTCGGCCAGCGCGGGGCGGCTGCGCTACCGCATCCTGCCCACCGTGGCGGAGAACGAGGAAGACAGCCTCCTTACCGCCGAGGTGTGGGAGGGCCCCTGGGCCTATGAATTCTCCACGGTGGAGGAGACCCGGACTTTCCCCTTGAGCGAGGAGGGCCTGACGGCCCTTCCCCTCTGGCTCACCGAGTGGGCCGACAAGGTCAACGCCCGGCCCGCAAGGACCATGGCGGAGGACGATGAGAGGCGGGTCTCCCCGGCGCAGTGAGGCAAAAGAAGACCGGTATCCTTTCAGGATACCGGTCTTCTTCGTCTTTCCTGGTGCTTACTTCAGAATCTCAGCCAGCTCTTTGCCGCAGAGGTAGCCGGAGGTGAGGCCCCAGCCGTTGGCGGCGCCGCCGAAGGTCACGTACTCCTTCTTCTCGGTGAACAGCACGCCCATGGAGTCGGTGCCGATGGCGTAAAGGCCATTCATCACACTGCCATCCTCCTTGAGGACCTGGAAGCTCTCGTTGATGTCCAGGCCGCCGCAGGTGGTGTAGCAGTAAGGAGCGCCGGCGATGGCGTAGTAAGGACCCGCGCCGATCTTGTCCAGATACTTGGCGTCCTTGCCGAAATCCTTATCCTCGCCCGCCGCGCAGTAGCCGTTGTAGGTCTCCACGGTCTTCTTCAGGTTGGCGGGGTCCATGCCGGTCTTGGCGGCCAGCTCCTCCAGGGTGTCGGCCTTGTAGACGATACCCGCCTGGATACCGGCCTCCAGCACCTCCATGGCGTTGGGGATGGGGGTATTGGCGGGAATGGCCCCCTGGTAGCCCAGATAGATGGTGGCGGGGCCGGAAACGGCCTCCTTAAAGCCCTCGGTCATCAGAGCGTTGACCTGGTCCTGGCTCCAGATACCGTAGAACCGGGGACCGGCGGCCCAAGCCTTGAGCATGTTCACCTGGGTCTCATTGGCAAAGCGGTTTCCGTGGGGATCCACGGTCATACCGTAGGCGGAGATCAGCATGTCCAGAGGCAGGTCGCCGGAGGACCAGACCAGAGGCCGGCCGGTCCGGGCGCCCATCTGCCCTTCCACGGCCACAGTCTCAAAGCCGGGGAGGAAGGCCACGGTGCCACCATTGTGGACCATGGGGGGCATCCCGATATTGTAGGTGCCCGCCCCCTCGTCGAGGGCGGCCTGGATCATCTTGCCGTCGTTGGTCCGCAGACCGAAGACGCTCCACTCGCCCTTGAGTTCATAATACTCATTGGACAGGTATTTGGTGGTCATTTCCCCATTGCCGGCAAAGCCGCCGGTAGCCAGGACCACCGCCTTGGCGTTGATGGTGTACTCGGTGCCGTCCACCAGGTTCCGGGCCTTGGCTCCAACCACGTTGCCCTTGGCGTCGGTGATCAGGTCATAGGCCTCGGTCTCCAGCATATACTTGCCGCCGGCGGTGGTAAAATCCTCGTAGATGCCGTCAAAATACTTGGCGATATAGGCCTTGTTGGCGCCGATCTTATTGGGCATAAACTCGTAATAGCAGTCGTAGACGTCCTCAGGGGTGAAGCCCCGGCGGGGGGTCCCGGCAAACTCGAAGCCGTGGTCATATACCAGCCAGTCAAAGGCTTCCCCGGACCGGTCGATCATCATGTCCACCATGGACTGCTTGGCGTCCCCCTCGGTGTAGTTCATCCAAGCCTTCCGCATGGCCTCCTTGTCCACCCAGTCCTTCCCGTTGTTGTTCTCCGCCTGGAATTTCTGGGGATTGATGGTCATCATGGAGCTGGTAAGGCTGGTGGTCCCGCCGTACTTGCCCATCTTGTCGATGGCAAGGACCTGAAGTCCATTCTCCACAGCGGACATGGCGGCGGTGGTACCCGAACCGCCCATACCGATGATCAGCACCTGGGTGTCGATGGTCTCCTGCCCACCCTTCTTCTCAGGGATCGTCTGGAAATTCCGGATGGCGGAGGGGTCGCTGCCTCCCGCCGCCAGCGCCTGGGCCAGGCAGTCCTTCACAGCGGTCTTGACGCCGTTGCTGGTGGCGGTGACGCCGCTGACAGCGTCCACACTGACGCTCTGGTGCTCCAGCATACGGGGCACCAGCTTCTCCACCACGCAGTCCACCATGGGGGGCGTGTCGGCGGTCTCCACCTGGTTGACGTTGATGCTGACGATCTTGGTCTCGTCCACGGTGACGGTAACCTTCAGCTTCTCACACAGGGCAAAGCCGTAAGCCTCGGCAGTGTAGGCGCCGGGCTTCATCTTTGCCGCAGCGGTCCCGGATCCCTGGGCCTGGGCCAGGGCGGCCGCCACAGCGTCCTTCACGGCGGTGGAGGTCACGGTGGCTCCGGAGACGCCGTCAATATCGGCGCTGCCGGCGGTCTCCACCTGGGCCTTCAGGGTCTCCAGAGCCGCGCCGCCGATGGCGGGAGTCTCCTTCTCCCCGGAGAGGGTGCAGGCGGTGATCTTGCCGCCGCTCACCGTAACGACAGCCTTTACCTCGCCGCCAAAGCCGGCGGCGGTGCCGGTGTAAGTGCCGTCACCACCGGCGGGGAGAACCATATCCCCCGTCAGTTTGACGGTATCGGGAGCGCTCTTGTCCCACTCCACGTCGATCCCCAGCAGCTCGCTGAGGTAGCGCAGGGGAACATAGGTGGCCCCATCGTAGGCAAAGACCTCCGCGGCCGCCCCGTCGGACTTGGTGGGGGTGACGGTCTGCCCGTTGATCGTCAGAGTCATGGGGCTGACGGAAATGGTCTTCTCCGCCCCAGCCGCGGCCGCCACCGAGCCCAGGACCATGACCGCGGCCAGAAGCATAGCCGCTCCTCTCTTTTTCCACAATTGCATCTTCTTTATCTCCTTTCACTGGCTGTTCCTGCCGGA
>CANPNN010000140.1 GCA_947575475.1 uncultured Pseudoflavonifractor sp. | reverse complement strand
GCACCTGCCTTTTAAGCCGGTTGTCCGGGGTTCGAGCCCCCGCCGGGTCACCATGAAAGATGGAGCCGAACACAGTTTCCTTTCCGGAAATGCTGTTCGGACAAACCACAAAACACCGCCGCCCATAACGGGCGGCGGTGTTTTGTTCTGCCATCATCTCCCCTGTATGCTTCTCCTCATCCCGGTAATGATAGGAGAAACGGAAGGGAGCTAATGTATGAAAACCCTCTTTTGGCAATTTTTGCTCTACAGCTTTTTGGGCTTTCTCTTTGAGATCGCATTTGCCCGGCTGGTCCGCCACCCAAAGCGGGATCGGAAATGTCATCTGATCCTCCCGGTCTGTCCGGTATACGGAGTGGGCGCGCTGGCCATTTTGGCTCTGCCGGGATGGGTCAAGGCCTCCCCTGTATCCCTCTACCTGGGCGGAGCCTTGGCGGCCACGGTGGTAGAATGGGCTTTTGCCGTCTTTTACGAAACCTTCGCCCTGGCCCCTTTTTGGGATTACAGTCTCCTCCCCTGGAATCTTCAGGGGAGGGTATGCCTGGTCTTCAGCCTTTTCTGGGGGCTTTTGGCCCTGCCGCTGGTCTACTGGGTCCAGCCTTGGCTTGCCCCCCGGCTGGCCCTGATCCCTGACGCCTTCACCATCCCTATGGCCCTTTTTTACTTGGGAGACGCCGCTACCTCCCTGTTCCTTCTCCGCCGGTCAGGCACGCAGGGACTGCGGTGGTATGTCCGCTTCAGACCTTCCGAAGCTCGTTAAGGGTCTCCTCCAGCTTCTTTTGGGGCACATAAGCCTGCGCCACCGCCAAGATCTGCTCCAAAGTCATGGTCCGGGCCGCCCCCATCATAGGATGGCGCATCACCATCGGGAAACGTTTTTGTACCACCGCCTTTGCCGGGGCGTAGTCCATCAGCTCCCCCACGGTGACTTTATTGTTTTTCAGGTTCATTGTCTCACCTCCAGCCCATCCTATGCGGCGGGAGGGCTTCTTTTGACTTGCCAGTTTTAGATACAGCGGCTATAATGGAGGAAAAAGGCGGGCATAGACTCTCCCCCCGGGGCGCATACTAACGCCATACCCCATAAGGGGCAAATGAGGGAGGGATTTTGACTATGAAACGGGATACCAACGGCAACCCCAGCATCAAATGCTCTGTGGACTCCTGCGCCTACCACTCCGGCGCCGCCGGAATGTGCACGCTCCAGTCCATTTCCGTGGGCTGCACCTGCAAGGACGTGAGCAAGTGCGAGTCCACCGAGTGCGCCTCTTTCCAGCTGGGCAACCACGGCTCCACCTGCGGCTGCAAATAACTGCCGCCCCCCTTTTCAGGGGGTACATAGGAACAAAGGGGAGATCTTCATGCCCTACTATCTCTATATCCTTCGCTGCGGCGACGATACCCTCTATACGGGTATCACCAACGACGTCGCCAAACGTCTTGCTGCCCACCGCAGCGGCAAGGGCGCCAAATATACCCGGGGACGCGGTCCCCTGCGGTTAGTCTATCAGGAGGAGTGGGCCGACAAGTCCGCCGCCCTCAAGCGGGAGCTGGCGGTGAAAGCCCTCCCCCGGGAGAAAAAGCTGGCTCTCATTCAGGGGAGGTTTACATAACTATGAGACTTTTTATCGGTCTCCCCTTTTCCCATCAGGCCCGGCGGGATTTTTTGTTGGCTCAAAGGCCGCTGGAGAAAAACGCAGTAAAGGGAAGCTTTACCGCCCCAAGCAATTTTCACCTGACCTTGGCTTTTTTAGGGGAGGTGGAGGAGGGGCGGCTCCCTGCGGCCTTTGCCGCCTTGGACGCCGTCCCCTCGGCCCCCTTATCCCTTATTTTTGAGGGCCTCCACTGCTTTGAGGGCGGGATCTGGTATCTCTCCCCCGCCCCCTGTGCCGCCCTTATGAAGGTTCAGGCCCAGCTGGTCAAGTCTCTCCGGGAGCAGGGCCTTTCCCCGGAGGACCGCCCCTATATCCCCCACCTGACCTTGGGACGGAAGATCCTTCTGCGGGAGGGCTATTCCCCGCCCAAAGTCCTCCCCCGTCCCATCTCTGCCCGGTCTGAGGGGCCCCGGCTGTTTCTCTCCCACCGGGTGGACGGGCTTTTGCGGTATGACGTCCTCACCCCATAAAAAGGTCCCGCCGAACATTCGGCGGGACCTTTTGCTCTGCTTTATATTCCGCCACCGATCCACGCCGCCAAGGCGGCAAAGACCAGAAAGTGGGCGGGGTAGAATACATAGAAAAACCACTTGGAACCCTTTCCCCTCTCCCCATTGTAAAGGAGCAGGAAGGGCACTGCCAGAAGGGTCCACGGAGACACCACCAAGAGGGGCGCCAGCCCCGCGATCCGAAGGCGGCCCCTGTCCCGCAGAAGGTACACCAGCGCTGCCGACAGGACCCCAAGGAACACATACTCCCCCCGGACCAGCAGGGCAAGCCCCATCCCCGCCGCCGTCAGGGCTGCTGTGGCGGCCCAGCGGGGACCAGGAGCTTCTCTCCACCGCTCCTCCGCCTTGCTGACAGCCAGCAGGGTGAGGATGCCCACCGTCAGGGTGAACATAACGTTCTGGAGCCGGAGGGAAAAGGGGGTATGGAACTGGACCAGATCGTAGGGGATCTCGGAGATCAGGGCAAACAGGGCCATCCGCACTCCGTAGCCCACCCGGTCCCGGGTGTGGAGGAAGCCCTCCACCATCAGAAAGCAGAAGATGGGAAAGGCCGCCCGGCCCAGCATATCGCACAGGTCCTTGGCCTGCATGATGCGCCACAGGGATATGGGGGAGCTTTGGTCCACCACCAGCGTTCCCCCTGTCTTGTAGGGCAGCAGCATCGCCCCCAAGAGAAAGGACCCGATGTGGTCGATGACCATACTGGCCACCGCCACCCGCTTTAATCCGAAGCTGGTCAAAGAAAGTTTACGCTCCATCTTGTTCCCTCCTTGTCGGCTTTCATTCTATCAGCCGATTTGGAAGAAAAAATTGCGCGGTCTTTAAGATTTTCGAAAATTCGCTTTTCTCTCCTCCAGCTTCCAGCCTCCCCAGCCGCAGAAGACGCCCACTAAAATGCCGCAGAGCACGTCGCTGGGGAAGTGCACTCCCACATAGAGCCGGGACAGGGCCATCAAGAGGGCGCACGCCGCCGCTGTAAAGCGCCACGGCTTGGACAGATACCGCCACCAGGCCGCCGCGCAGGCCAGGGCCGCGCTGGAGTGGCCCGAGGGAAAGGAGTTGGGGTCCCTCTCCGCCACCAGAGGAACAAGCCCCTCGATCACCAGCCAAGGCCGGGTCCGGGTGAAAAGGTGCTTCAGGAGGATATTGGTGCAAAGAAGGCTCAAAAGCAGGGCGAATACCCCCGCCCAGCCCGCCCGCCGGGTCTTGGGCCATAGGAGCAGTAGGAGACAGGCGGCGATCCAGATGATCCCCTGGTCCCCCAGCTTGGTATAAAAGGCCACAATGGGGCTGAGCCAAGGCTGGCGAAGAAATTCTTGGACCCAGAGCAGAAAGGGACCTTCCGCCTGCGACAGGGCAGTCCACATAGGACTTTCCCTCCTTCCGTTGCAATAAAAAGCGGGGCGGGGAAAGCCCCGCCCCACCGCCGTGGTCTTCTCAGTTGTCCGCCGAGGTGCCGGTGGCCCACTGGCAGGAGAGGATGGTGCCGTTCTCCAACTCAAAGTGGGTGGTCTTGACGATGTGCCGCTTGCCCACCCGGACCTCCTGACTGCCCAGCTCGGTCTTGGTGTTGTTGGCCACATAGCCCTCCACGGTAAAGGTCAGATCCAATAGGTCCTTGCCGGAGGTGACGATGCCCACATAGTTGTCCCCCACCGCTATCTCGGTTTTCTCTTGGGCGGGGACCGCCTCTACCTTGGTGATGTAAGCGGGCAGGCAGGCGCCGTTGGACATGAGCTGGTCGCCCGTCTTGCCGGCGGCTTGGGCGGCGTCGATAAAGCTTTTCACATTTTCATAGACCTCAGCGTCCACCCGCTCCACCCGGACGGTGTAAGTGATGTTGGTCCCCACCTCGGGCACCACCGCGCCCAAGCGGCCCGTCATCTTGAGGGCCACGGCCGCCACGATGACCACCGCCATAATGATCACCAGCAGGTCGATAATATTGATCTTACCAAACAATTTTCCGTCTTTCATTTCTGTTCTCCTTGTGGACGGCGGGAAAATCCCCGTCGATTTCTGGTTGTATATTTTACAGCTTGTGGTAAAATAGGT
>CANPNN010000139.1 GCA_947575475.1 uncultured Pseudoflavonifractor sp. | reverse complement strand
CACTAAAAACAATTTATACTATATCAAATAAAAAGTCAAGAAAAGCCTTGACCTTATCGTAACGTTATAGATTATACTCCCTTTATCAGGAGGGAAGAAATATGGAATATACCGTCAAGGGACTTTCTGAGCTGTCAGGTGTTACCCCACGTACTCTGCGATGGTATGATAAGCTGGAACTCTTAAAACCGGCAGGGACTACCCAGGCGGGGTATCGCCTTTATGGCCCGGAAGAGGTGGACCGACTCCAACAGATATTATTTTATCGGGAGCTGGGGCTACCGCTGGTGGAGATTAAGGTTATTTTGGACGCGCCGGATTTTGACCGGCAGGAGGCGCTGCAGAGTCACCTGTCGGTACTGCGGAAGCGGCAGAGGGAAGTTGAGACCTTGATCAGGACGGTGGAGCGAACCCTTCTGAATATGAAAGGAGAGCTGGCAATGCGGGATAAAGAAAAATTTGAAGGGCTTAAACGGCTCAAGGTGGAAGAGAATGACCGACGCTATGGAAAAGAGGCTCGAGGGAAGTATAGCGCCGGACCGGTGGAGGCCGCTAATAGGACCCTGATGGGACTTTCTGAGGAGGAATATCAGCGCTGGGAAAACCTTGACAGGGAGCTGCGGAAAGGACTTCCTGCTGCTATTCAGGCCGGAGAAAGTCCGGAGGGGGAGGAAGGCGCCCGGCTAGCTCGACTACACCGGGAATGGCTGTTGATCCTGATGCCGGACTGCGACGACGCCCGACAAGTAGAGATTGCGGAACTTTATGTGGCGGATGAACGATTTACCGCCTACTATGACGGGGAGGTCCCCGGCTGCGCCCGGTTCCTGTGGGATGCGGTAAGGGCCCATATAGACAGCGGGAAATAAAAGGGAGAACACCCTCTTTCGGAGGGTGTTTTCTTTTTCAAGAGAGACTTGCCCCGAAGGGAAAAATGGGCTATACTTCTATCTTGAAAACAGGAGGAATGGAGGCGAGCCTGTGGCTCAGAATGATTTTTCAAAAGGAAAGGTCTCTCAAAATATCCTCTCCATGGCCCTTCCCATGACGCTGGCCCAGCTGATCAATATTCTCTACAATATCGTGGACCGGGTCTATCTGGGCCATTTGGAGGGGGTCGGGAGGCTCTCTATCACCGGATTGGGCCTGTGCCTGCCAGTGATATCCATACTTCTGGGATTTGCGAATCTTTGCGGTATGGGAGGGGGGCCGCTGTGCTCCATCCACCGGGGCAAGGGGGAGAATGAGAGGGCAGAGTGCGTGATGGGAAATTCCTTTACACTACTTCTCCTCTTTGGCGGAATATTGACTGTTGGGGGGCTTTTATTCCGCCGTCCCATCCTGTATCTATTCGGCGCCAGCGACGCCACCTTCCCCTATGCTGACGACTATCTGTCCATCTATCTCTGCGGGACTCTTTTTGTAATGATCGGGCTGGGTATGAATCCCTTTATCAATGCGCAGGGCTTTGGGCGGACCGGAATGATGACGGTGGCCTTGGGAGCGGTCGTAAATCTGGTGTTGGACCCCATTTTCATCTTCCTGTTTCACATGGGGGTACGGGGGGCAGCCCTGGCTACGGTGATCTCCCAGGGGTGCTCGGCTGTCTGGGTGCTGCGGTTTTTGACCGGCCCAAGGGCTATCCTCCGGCTACGGCGGGAGGCCATGGCCTTGCGGTGGGAACGGGTAAAACGCATCTTAGCCTTAGGGAGCTCCGGCTTCGTCATGGCTCTGACCAACTCTCTGGTACAGATCTTATGCAACGCCACTCTTCAGCAGACGGGGGGTGACCTCTATGTGGGTGTCATGACAGTCATCAACTCCGTGCGGGAGGTCATCACTATGCCGGTCAGCGGGATCACCAACGGCTGCCAGCCGGTATTGGGATACAATTACGGGGCGGGGCTACATAAGCGCGTCCGGGAGGGGATCCGTTTTACAACGGCGGTGACCATGGCTTATTCGATAGGGGTATGGGCGCTGGTCATGGCGATCCCCCACCTGTTTATCCACATTTTTAACAGTGAAGAAGAATTGCTTTTGGCGGGAGTGCCAGCATTCCGCGTCTATTTTTCCGCCTTTTTCTGTATGGCTTTCCAGTTTATCGGACAGTCGGTATTCGTGGGGCTTAACCGCTCCAAGAATGCGGTGTTCTTTTCTTTGCTCCGCAAGGCCTTCATAGTGGCGCCGCTGACCATCCTTCTGCCTATGCTGGGGTGGGGGGTGGACGGCGTATTCTGGGCGGAGCCCATCTCCAATGTGGTGGGCGGACTGGCCTGCTTTATTACCATGATAGCGACGGTCTATTTTCCTCTGGGGCACAGAGCGGATGAGGCATAAAGAGAGAGAAGGACCGCCGGGGTTGGCGGCCCTTTTTTCAAAAGTTTTTTCTTTTTTGAGATTTTTTCCCCTTCTGCGGGATATTCCCTGTGAAAGCGCTTTCCAAGACCCGAGAAAGGGGGTTCCCCATGACCGACAAAGTATTTGAGCAGGCAGTTCGGGAGCACGCCAACACCGTTTTCCGGGTGGCCTATCACGCGGTGAAGGACCGCCCAGAAGCGGAAGATGTGACCCAGACTGTCCTGCTTCGGCTCTACCAATATCACGGTGATTTTCAGAGCGGGGATCACTTGAAGCACTGGCTGCTCCGGGTGACGGTGAATGAGAGCCGGAAGGTCCTCCGCTCCCCCTGGAGAAAGAGGAGGGTCCCGCTGGAAGACTGGGATGGGGCAGCGGCGGAAGAGCCGGAAGACTTAGGAGTATTGGAGGCCGTGATGGCCCTGGATGCCAAATATCGTCTGCCTGTCTATCTCTACTATTATGAGGATTGCTCTGTACAGGAGATCGCCGCTGCCCTGGGAGCCAATCCATCCACCATTCAGACCTGGCTCCAGAGGGCCAGGGAGAAGCTGAGGACCGCCCTGACGGAGGAAAAGAAGGAGGGAACGCCCTATGTTCGACCCCAGATCGTACCGTGAAGCCTGCGACAGAATGACTCTGGACGCAGAAAAAATTGAGGAGATGATCGCTATGACTGAAAATACAAGTAAGAAGACTGTCCGCCGCCCCGCCCGGGTGGCACTGCTGGCCGCCGCGGTAGTAGCGGCCCTGGGCATCACTGCCAGTGCCGCAGAGCTCCCGGCGGTGCAGGAGTTTTTCGCCACCATCTTTGTGACCGTTGCCAGTGACGGAGCCGGCCTGAACCTCCCCAGCGTGGCTGTGGAGGAGCGGGAAGGCCGTTCCATCCTCCTGGTGGACGGCGAGGAGACGGATATCACTGACGCTCTGGCCCAGGAGGGGGGATACCTCTATGAGGGCGACGGCTTTGAGGTAGCGGTGAATGAAAACGGTGTGGCCATGGTTACCGCTTATGACGATAACGGAATGTCGGTAAGCTATTCCACCGAACAAGAGAATGTTCAGGGCGGTACAGTATACAATGTTACGACCGACGGCGATGGGCAGGACCTTCATAACTACAATATTATCACCGATGTGAAGGGAGCGGAGGTACTCACAGAGGGCGAAGGGATGTCCACCTATGAGGTCACCGCCGGCGACAGCGGCACTGTCATTGTGAAGAGCGCCACAGAGAAATAAGGAAAAATTGAGAGGCCGCCCCGGAAACGGGGCGGTTTTTCTTGCCCTCATAGGGGAAAGCTGGTATACTGTATTTTGAAATTTTATGTCCCTTTCAAGGAGGGCTTTTTATGAAGCTCATGGTCATTGACGGCAATTCCATCCTGAATCGGGCCTTTTATGGAGTCAGGCCCCTGTCTACCCGGGACGGGATCCCCACCAACGCCGTGTTCGGCTTTCTCAACATTCTGCTGAAGCTGATAGAGGAGGAGAGGCCGGAGGGACTGTGCGTTACTTTTGATGTAAAGGCTCCTACCTTTCGCCACCTGTCCTACGAGGGATACAAGGCCCAGAGAAAGCCCATGCCGGAGGATCTGGTGGCCCAGCTCCCTATCATTCGCGAGATGCTGGACGCCATGAGCATTCCCCGCTATGAGCTTCCAGGCTGGGAGGCGGACGATCTTATCGGCACCATTGCCCGGCTGGATGAAGAGGCGGGCTGGGAGACGGTGGTGGTGACGGGGGACAAGGATTCTCTGCAGCTTATCGACGACCACGTGACGGTAAAGCTGGTCACCTCCCGCATGGGCCAGACCACCACCCGGGACATGACTCCGGCGGCCTTCCGGGAGGAATACGGATTTGA
>CANPNN010000138.1 GCA_947575475.1 uncultured Pseudoflavonifractor sp. | reverse complement strand
GTTTCTTGGGGGGCCTGGGGGGCTATTCTTTGCCGCTCAAAGAATAGTCCCCCAGCTCACCCACCTAAAGGAGAACCACAACATCCACCAAAAAATATCATCTCAACAGGAAGGAAGTCACCACAACCATGAATCACCTAACCCAGATCGCCTCCCAGCTCCCCCAGTTCCACATCGACGCCATGCTCTGTTCCTCCGAGCCGGGCGAATTCTACGCCGTAGGCCTCCACGGGGAGGGCTACGCCATCGTCACCCCCACCGCCGCCCGCTATATCACCGACTCCCGGTACATCGAGGTAGCCAATGAGACCGTAAAGGGCGCCGAGGTGGTCATGGTGGACTCCGGCCGCAACTACGCCGCCGCCCTCAACGAGTTTATCGACGCCCACAACATCAAGACCCTGGGCATTGAGGACGGCTACATGTCCCTGGGCCAGTTCAACGCCCTGACCAAGGACCTCCACGCCAAGCTGGTAAACGCCAACGGCCTCATCACCGGCCTCCGGGCCAGTAAGGACGAGGAGGAGTTTGCCCGCATGGTCAAGGCCCAGGAGATCACCGACAAGGCCTTCTCCGAGATTTTGAACTTCATCAAGCCCGGCATGACCGAGGCCGAGATCGCCGCCAAGCTGGTCTTTGACATGATGCGCTTCGGCGCCCAGCGCACCAGCTTCGACCCCATCGTGGCCTCCGGCCCCAACGGCTCTAAGCCCCACGCCATCCCCGGCCCCCGTCAGGTCCAAAAGGGGGAGTTCATCACCATGGACTTCGGCTGCGTCTACGAGGGCTACTGCTCCGACATGACCCGCACCGTGGCCCTGGGGGAGATCAATGACGACAAGAGAAGGGTCTATGAGACCGTCCTGGCGGCCCAGAAAGCGGGTATCGCCGTCTCCAAGGCCGGGGTCCCCGGCGTGGACATCCACAAGGCCGCCGCCCAGGTCATCCAGGATGCGGGTTACGGCCCCTACTTTGGCCACGGCTACGGCCACAGCGTGGGCATCGAGATCCACGAGTCCCCCAACGCCAACACCCGGGACCGCACCCCCATGCCCGTGGGGGCCATGGTCTCCGCCGAGCCGGGTATCTATCTCCCCGGCCAGTTCGGCGTCCGCATCGAGGACGTGGTGCGGATGGACCAGGGCGGCTGCACCGACATCACCCACTCCCCCAAGGAGCTTATCATTCTGTAAGAGGAGGACCACCCCATGGTCATCGAAATCATTCAGCGGGAGATCCCCACCCGCGGCATCGGCTACCTGATCCTCCGGGACTGCCCCGAGGACCGGCTGGACGACGGCCTGAAAAAGGGCATGGAGCGGCTGAAAAAGGCCGGGGCCAAAACCGTCTGGGCCGCCTCCCTGCCCGAGGGGGAACCCCTTCACCCCGGCCCCATCGGCATCTGGCGGCTCACCCATGTCCACGACATGGTCCGTATGGAGCGCCCCCTCCCCGCCCAGAAGCCCGAGATCAAGCTGAACCTCCGCTCCCCCAAAAAGGGCCAGGAGGAGGGGCTCTACCTCTCCCTGGTGAACCGGGCCTTTGCCGAGGTGCCCAACGCCGCCACCCAGCGGCCCACCGACCTTCGCAAGCAGAACCACCGCTACGCCATAGCCTATCAGGGCGACAAGATGGTGGGGGCCTTTGAGGTGGACCTGACGGAAAAGACCCCGGAGCTGGTGACCCTGGCGGTGGACCCCGAGCTGCGGCGGCAGGGCTACGGCCGCGCCATCCTCCGCTCGGCTCTCGACTCCCTGGGCAAGGCCCCCTCCTGTTCCCTTCTGGTATCCTCCGCCAACCCCGCCGCCCTGGCCCTCTACGAGGCCGAGGGCTTCGCCCAGACCGGGGTGGTCTCCAGCTGGTTCGAGGTGGTCTGAGTGTTTCCCTCCTCGTTTTGGGACCCCATCCCCCACGCCGGGGACTATGACTGGGAGGCCATCCCCGCCCCCCGGGAGTGCGGGGAGCCTCTCATGGACCCCACCCTCCTCTCCCCCCGGATCACCTATGGGGCGGCCTATCTCCGCCAGGGCCTTCCGGGGGAGGCGGTCTGTCTGACCCGGGAGACAGTGGCCCGCAAACTGGTCCAGGCGGCGGACAAGCTGCCGGAGGGATATGGCATTTACATCTTTGATTCCCTCCGGTCCCTGACGGTCCAAAAGGCCCTCTACGACCAGTTCCGGGAGGTCGCCGCCAAGGAGCACCCCGGCCTCGCCCCCCGGGAGCTGGACGAGATCATCGACGAGTTCGTGGCCCTCCCGGTCAAGCGGCTGGACCGCCCCTCCCCCCACGCCACCGGCGGGGCGGTGGACCTGACCCTCACAAGGGACGGCCAGCCCCTGGACATGGGCACGGCCTTTGACGACTTTACCCCCCTGGCCCACACCGGCGCCCTGGAAAAGGATTGTCCCCCGGAGCTGGAGGCGGCCCGCCAAAACCGCCGGCTCCTCTATCACCTGATGGCCTCGGTGGGTCTTGTGAACTACTCCAGCGAGTGGTGGCATTTCGCCTACGGCGAACGCCAGTGGGCCGCCCGGACAGGCAAAGCCCCCATCTACGGCTTCTGCCCCGAGTGCGATTTTAAAGCATAAAAGAGAGCGGACCTTGAAAAGGCCCGCTCTCTTTTACTTCCGGTTCTTCTCTCCCCACTCACACATGCCGTCCAGAATGGGCATAAGGGACCTTCCCCTCCCGGTCAGGCTGTACTCCACCTTTGGCGGGATCTGGGGATATTCCTCCCGGTGGACCAGCCCATCGGCCTCCAGCTCCTTCAAGGTGGCGCTGAGAGTTTTAAAGGATATCCCGCCGATATACCTCTTCAGCTCATTGAACCGAACCACCCCGAACTCAGTCAGGGCATAGAGGATGGTCATCTTATATTTTCCGCTGATCAGGGAGAGGGTGTAGGCAAACCCCGTCTCCCCCAAGCTTTCTGCCGAAATGCAGCGCAGGGTCATCTTTTACACTTCCCTTTTGGTTTGTATATTACCTAAATGTGTGTACTTGCCCTTTTGTCCTTATCCTGCTATCATCATACCAGAGTTTTTCCCCCATTTCAAGCGGAAAAGGAGCTGTCTATTCCATGTCCAAAAAAATCGTCATCCTTCTGGGTTCTGCCCGGAAAGGCGGCAACAGCGCCGCCATGGCCCACGCTTTTATGACTGCCGCCCAGGCCAAAGGCCACACGGTCCTTCTCCATAACGCCGCGCTCATGAATGTAGGCGGCTGCCACGGCTGCGAGACCTGCTACTCCACCGGAAAGCCCTGCACCTTCGGCGATGACTTCAACTCCATCGCAAACGATCTTCTCACCGCCGACGGCATCGTCTTCGCCATGCCCGTTTACTGGTACTCCATGCCCGGTCAAATCAAAAACATCATCGATAAGATGTTTTCCTTCGTCATCGGCGGCAAGGACATTTCCGGCAAGAAAACCGCCCTCATCGCCTGCTGCGAGGAGTCCGACCCCACGGTGCTGGACGGGGTCCGTATTCCCTATGAGCGCACCGCCGCCCTCAACAACTGGCGCGATGTGGGCCAGGTCCTGATCCCCGGCGTACTGGAGGTGGGAGCCGTCCACAAGACCGATGGCGAGGCCCAGGCCGCCGCCCTAGCGGAGCGATTTTGAAAACGGTAAAAAAGGGGCGGACTTTTCCAAAAGTCCGCCCCTTTTTTATATATCCCAGTATCTTCCAACATAACGTCCCATGCCGAAAAAGGTGTGCATCCGGGTGATTTTCCCATCCTCCACTGTGACTTTCAGCTGATTCCCGGAACCGGCGCCGAAACTTTGCCGCTGCTCCAAAGGATAGCCTAAGGCTATACCCTCCTCCACAGTCAGCCCTACTCTCAGACCATATAGGGTGGCATAGCTGTCATCTGTAACAGTGACCGAGTAGAGCCACTCCCGGCCCTTCTCACCTTCGACTTCCCCTTTCAGGTCTTCCTGGGTGGGCCACCGTTCCTTCCAGTCCTCTTTGTTTTCTTCCCATTGCTCCAGCATAGTCTCCAGATACTCAACCAGCACCTCTGGCGGAGCCTCGGTGGTCACAATCTCAATGCCGGGAGCGGTATAGGTTCGTAGCCAGAAGCTGTAGCCCTGTTCTGTCTCAATATCACCCGCGTAGGTAAGCGAATCCCGCAGTTCCTGGGGCAATTCCTCAAAGGGCCGGTGGTAGAACCCCTCTATGGTAGCGTGGTCGTTCTCCCCGTTGTAATCTTGGGTCCAGG
>CANPNN010000137.1 GCA_947575475.1 uncultured Pseudoflavonifractor sp. | reverse complement strand
CTTTTATTTTAAGACCCCGGTTTCCACAGGTCGGTAAGGCCCCACACTGTCTTTCCGTCCCATCCGGTACAGGTCCGGGCGGTAAACAGGCAGTTGAGGACCGATTCCTCCACACACTCCGCCGCGGCCCGAAAAGCGGTATCCAGTTTGTCCTCGTGGAAGGCGGTCACTGTACGGACGGCGGAGTCATCTCTGCCGTTAAAGGGATTGGCGGTGGAGAAGGCTACAAAGACTTCGCCGCTGCCCTGGCCGATAAAGGAGCCCAGCCGGGCCAGCCCCACGGAAGCCCGCCTGGCGACCCGGCCAAGCTGGCGGCTGTCCAGAGGAAGGTCGGTGGCCAACAAAACGATGCAGGAGCCAATGTCCGATTCCCGGGCAGCCTTGGCTTGGTCCAGAGTGGGGCCGATATGGCAGCCGGCTACAGTCAGGTCCTTCATACTGCCGTGGTTGGCCAGAACAAGAGCGCCCATGGTGTAGACGTCTCCGTCTACTGCCATGATTCGGGAGGCGGAGCCGATCCCGCCCTTCAGACCGTGACAAACCATGCCCTTACCGGCGCCTACATCCCCTTCGTCAAAATCCAGTCCAGCGGCGGCAAAGGCGGCGAAGACATCCTCTTTGCCCACGACCCGGTTCTGGATGTGGTTGAGGCCTCCGTCGTTGCACTCGCAGACCACGGGGTTCACTGAGCGCAGTTCAAAGTCCTCGGCCTCACAGCGGCGGATCATGTACTCCACCAGGGCGTCGTGGACCAGACCGACGTTCAGGGTGTTGGTAAGGGCGATGGGAGTTTCCAGCGTACCCAGCTCCTCCACCTGGACCAGGCCGAGACTTTTTCCAAAGCCGTTGAGTACAAAGGCGGCGGCGGGCAGCTTATGGGTAAATGGATTTTCAGGACAGGGAAGGACCACAGTCACCCCGGTCTTGTGCTCGTCAGTGTCTACTGTGCGGTGGCCTACGGTGATCCCCGGCACATCGGTGATCTTGTTGCGATTCCCCGGAGGAAGCTCGCCTACCGTGATTTTGTAGTCTCTGGCACGAAGTTGAAGCATGAAGGGTCCCACCTTTCTGTTTGACCCTATTTTACCTGTCTGAGGACCTTACGTCAAGAGCCCGGTGATTGCAAAACCGGGGAGCTTGTGTTATACTTTTCATATTCAAGAAGAGGGGAGACCTCCGCCATGGCCTACCAAAAGAAAACAGAAGATCCTTCCTATGATGAGCTGCGCCGGGAATTGACGGCGGGAGAATTGGGCCAACTCTACATTTTTCATGGGGAGGAGACCTACCTGAGAGATCGGAGCCTGGAGAGGATGAAGGAGCTTCTACTCACTGGGGGACTGGATGATTTCAATTATCACGTCCTTGCTGGAAAGGATTTTACCTTGTCGCGGCTTCATGGACTGGTGGACGCCATGCCGATGATGAGCGAGCGGACTATGGTGGTGGTTTCTGACTGGGATATGGACAAGGGGGACCGGGAGGGACTTATGGAATTGCTTAACGACCTTCCCGATTATGTATGTCTGGTCTTTGTTTATGATGTGCTGGAATACAAGCCGGACAACCGGGCCAAGCTGGCAAAGTTGGTGAAGGAGAAGGGCAGGGTGGTGAACTTTGTCCGCCAGGGACAGAAGAAACTGGTAAAGTGGGTGGAGGCCCGCTTCCAGGCTCTGGGCCATGAGATCAGTATTCCGGATGCGGAATATCTGATTTTCCGCTGCGGAGACCTGATGACAGGGCTCATTTCTGAGATCGGGAAGATCGGAGCCTATGCCAAGCGGCGGCAGATCACCCGGCAGGATATCGATGCGGTATCTACTCCGCAACTGGATGCAGTGATCTTCAATCTGACCGACGCCATTGCTGCCAAGAATTTTGACAAGGCATTTTCGGTGTTGGGTGACCTGTTTCATATGCAGGAGGCTCCCATAAAACTGCTGGCATCACTTGCTAAGCAAGTGCGTCAGCTTTACACTGCACGGCTGGCGGTGGAAGGGCAGAAGAACATCAAATGGCTCATGGACCTATGGGGCCTTCGTCGGGAATTCCAGGCGGAAAAACTCTTTCAGTCATGTCGCCGCTTCACACTGGATTGGTACTGCTGGGCGTTGCTGCGCTGTGAGGAGGCGGACCTGCAGATGAAGTCCACCGGGGCCGACGGGCAGGACGTACTTGTGAACCTTCTGCTGGAGCTGGCCCAGCGGCAGGCGGCATGAGCGGGGGAGGGTCTCACAGGCCCCGGATCCGGGAGGCCGTCGTGGTGGAGGGCCGGTATGATAAAAACGCCCTGTCCCAGGTGGTGGACACGGTTATTTTGGAGACCTCCGGGTTTGGGATATTCCGCGATGAGGAGCGGCTGGCTCTGCTGCGGCGGCTGGCGGCAGAGCGGGGGCTTTTGGTCCTTACCGACTCTGACGGAGCTGGGTTTATCATTCGAAATTATCTGAAGGGAGCAGTGGATCCCTCCCAGGTGAAGCACGCCTATATTCCGGACCGATTTGGCAAAGAGAGGCGAAAGCGGAAACCGGGAAAGGAGGGCAAGCTGGGGGTGGAGGGGATGCCCCCTGAGATTTTGCTGGAGGCCCTCAGACAGGGCGGAGCGACCTTCCTTTTGGGTGGGATGCGTACCGCTCAGACAAGGAGACCAGTCACCAAGACGGACCTCTATCTGGCGGGACTTTCCGGCACCCCCCAGGCGGCGGAGAACCGCAGAGTCCTTTTGAAGCAGCTGGATCTGCCGGAGCACATGACCGCCAACGCTTTGCTGGAGGTGTTGAATGTGCTGTACGGCTATGATCGGCTGGTGGAGATGGGGATTTTAAAATAGGCGTTGGAGCGGGAGGCGCATATGAAAAAGGTGATCGTGATCGGAAGCCCCGGGGCGGGGAAGAGCACCTTTGCCCGGGCGCTGCGGGACCGGACAGGGCTGCCGCTCTATTATCTGGATATGCTGTGGCATAAACCTGACAGGACCAATGTGTCCAGGGAGGAGTTTGACAGAGGGCTGAAGGAACTGCTGAAAAAAGATCGCTGGATCATTGACGGGAATTACCTGCGGACTTTGGAGCTGCGTTTACAGGAATGCGACACCGTCTTTCTGCTGGACTATCCGGTAGAGCTCTGCCTTGCGGGAGCGGAGGAGCGGATCGGGAAGCCCCGGGAGGATATGCCCTGGGTGGAGAGGGAGTTTGATGAGGAGTTCCGGCAATGGATCCTGGATTTTCCCAGGGACCAGCGGCCTCACATAGAGGAATTGCTGAAAAAATACCGGGAGAAAGAGGTGATCCGCTTCCGAAGTAGGGGGGAGGCGGAGGCGTATCTGGGTGAGATGGGGACAGGAAGCCCTTGCTTTTTTCTTCCGGATAGGGTATGATAGGAAAAACAGGCAGAGTAGGAAGCGGCGTGTTCAGTGCCGGCGGGACGGGGAGTTGTCCGCCGGACGAAGAGAGGGAAAATCCTCCGCAGTGCCGTTTCCGCATCCCGCTGCCGCATATGGGTGGCATTGTGTCCTCCTCTGTGCGGCGTCCCGAAAGGGCTGCCCGGCATAGAAGGAGGAGTTTTTTATGAACACACTGGACCAGACCCTTTACAAAACGCCCTTTTCCGCCGCCTATTGGCGCACGGCGGGAAAGGATTTCAAAAGGCCGCGGAACCTGGCCTTTGCCGCCCTGATGATCGCCGCCTGCGCGGCCCTGGGCCGAGTGCCATCCATCCAGATCCACCTGATGGATATGTATGCCGCAAAGGTCACCTGGGGCTTTCTGGCCCGGAGTCTCTGCTCTATGGTATGCGGTCCGGTGACCGGGGTGGTTTTTGGATTTGCAGAGGACACCATTTCCTACCTGGCCAATCCGGCCTATCCTTATTTCCCGGGCTACGCCCTCACCACTATGCTGGGGAATCTCATCTACGCCCTGCTTCTCTATCGAACCCGGTTTGGGCCGATCCGGGTATTTTTGGCCAAGGGGATCACCAATCTGATGAATGTGTTTCTGGGGAGTCTTTGGAGCACGATCCTATCCGGGACGGGAAAGGGGTATCTCTATTATATGAGCGCCAGTGCGGTGACCAATGCCATCAAGCTGATCCCACAGACGGTGATGCTTTGTTTCCTCTTTGCCGCGCTCACTCCGATCCTTCGTTCCATGGGATGGTTACCCATGAGAGGAGGATGGGCCTGGAGTGGAAAGAAAAGGCAGTAAACGCTGTTGTCCGGTATACAGAATGAGCCGCCCCGCTACCGGGGTTGGGGGCGGCGCATTGGATCGTTTCTGGA
>CANPNN010000136.1 GCA_947575475.1 uncultured Pseudoflavonifractor sp. | reverse complement strand
TCAGTTTCCCATCTATATACCGATAAAGCTCTATAACACCGGATGCGACACTGTTAACGCGGATACTCTCCACCACTTTCGTTTCCGGGTGAAAATTGGCGTAACATACCTCATTGAGCCCGTAGGGATCGGGAACAAACTTCTCTCCGTCCCAGATATAGTAAGAGGAAAAGCTGACAGAGGAATGTCCTTTGGCAGTTATAAAATAAAAATCCATATCTCCGTCAAAGTCCACATCTTCCACAAAAAAGTAAGTTTCTTCAAAAAGACATTCATACTGATTTTCAAAGGTCTGCAAGGGTTCCCGGTCCGTCTGTTCTTCATATATGTTCACCAGTAGGGTTCCATATTTCTCTGTATCCACCAACTCCACCCAAAAGGTATGGGTATCATCCACTGTGACATATCTGGCTTTGTAGGCCACTTCCCCACTGCCTTCCTGGGGGCTGAACCGTTCACCCACCAGGTGCAATTTTCCATCTTCATATTGATAATACTCCTGAACGCGGGTGGCGGTACTCACCTCTTGGACGTAAGGGTTAAACTCAGCATTGGCAAGGGCGTTGAGGTCGTATGGATCGGGAACAAATTTTTCTGTATCAGCATCCCAGACATAGTAGCTGTGCCAAAATAAAGGTAAAGAGCCCCAACTACGCTCAAAATGGAAATCCATATTCCCATCAAAGTCCACATCTTCCACAATGATATCTGCCCGATCAAGGTCACTCACATGATCCTCAAACTGCTGAAACGGTTCTGCATCTCCCCGATCACGGTATATATTGACCCAAACGCCCCCAATGTCCTCCTCCCGCTCGGTCAGCTCCACCCAAAAGGTATGTTCCCCATCTCCCACATCCAGGGCAATGCCACGTGGGGAGGTCTCCGTCTCCTCCGGGACCGGGGTTGGAGCGGCTTCGGGGACTTGAGACGGCGTTGGAGCAGGGGAGTGGGAGACAGAAGAGGACTCCCGGCACCCGGTCAGCAACAGTACCATCAGTAAAATAGGAATGTACCGTTTCATGTTACCCCTCCCCTTGATAGTCCAGGTCCAGCCAGCGGGACCAGTCGGAACCGCTTGGATAGGTCTTTTCTATGATCCTCTGCCCCTCATCCCAAACCACCACATCCACACTTGCCTCATCCAGGGAAACGGCATGGTACACGCTCCGCAGGCAGACCAGCTCCCCCTCCCGCCAGGCGTATATGAAATCCGTACCGCTGGTCGCAGAGCCGTGCATATGGGAATAGATCAGCTCTTCCTCCTCATTAAAGCGAGGATAGGAGAGACTGCCAAGGTCACTGTGGTCCTTCACAAAGGTCTCCGTCTCCCCATCCCACAGCCAGAAGGAGTAAAAGCCGTTGGTGGCCCCCACCTGACAGAGAAAGCGGAAATCCATAGCCCCGTCAAAGTTGGCGTCCACCGATTCCAGCTTCAGAAGTCTGAAGGCCACTGTGGAGGTCTTAATGACCTGGACAGGTTCCTCATCCAGCTCCTGACGGTAGATGGAGAGGGTCACTTCCTTCTCAAACTCATTGAGCCAGTCCCCCGGCTCCGCCTCGATCCAGAAGCTGTGCTCCCCATCCCCCACATCCAGCCTGAGGGCCCATCCTCCACTGTAATCCGGGTCCTTCCACCGCTGAAACTCCCGGGTGGAGGGCCAGGTGACCACACCATCCGGAACGTTCTCCGCCCGGTAGACCTCTATCAGTTCCCCATAGTCGTAATCCTCCACGATAAGAGTAGATGTGAAGGTACTCGCATCTCCCCGGGTGAGGAGACGGCGGACACAGGTCAATTCCCACTCTCCCTTATCGTTTCGGTAATAGCGGTAATACTCCGTCTCATTGTCCCCGCCGCTGTAGTTCCAGGTCTTTATGACCCGATTTTCCGGGTCGAAACTGGGCAGGCACAGCTCCCGCAGTCCATATGGGTCCTGCAAAAATTTTTCCTGCTCCTGGTCCCAAACCAGGCAGGTGGTCCCAAAGGAGTGGGCCCCGGCCCAGGAGCTGTAGCAGAGGTCAGGGCAACCGTCAAAGTCCACGTCCTCCGTCCACAGACTGACATAGCCCATGTCATATACCATGCAGGCATCCTCAAACCGCTGGAGGACCTCGGTTTTCTCCTGGTCGTAGACCTGGATGGACACAGGAAGTCCCCCCTCGCTCCCCCGCTCGCCGTCCTGCACCAGTTCCACCCAGAAGGTGTGGTCCGGGTCCGGGGTGATCCGGCGGGTACAGTAGGCCTCCAGAGGGGCCCCCTCCCCCGGATCATATTCTTCCCCCACCAGGACCAACGCGCCGTCCTCATACTGATACCAGGTCGTGCGTTCCTCCTTCTGAATATTCCGGCTCCGGGTCCCCACCTCTCTCCGCTCCACGTTGAACCAGGCGTTCTCCAGTTCATTCAGGCCATATGGGTCCGGCACAAATCTCCCATTTTCCCAAATGTAGTAGGCGGAACACTCACCGCCGTTTGTTCCGGTGCTGACGGGGAAATGGAAATCGGTATAGCCGTCGAAATTCACGTCCTCCGCCGTCAGTTCGGTCTGTTGACAGTCCAGGGCCCATTCTGTAAAGGATTGGAAGGGCTGGGCATCCCCCTGGTTTTTATAGATACTGACCACCAGCTCCCCCGGCTCCCCGGGGCGGGTCAGCTCCACCCAGAAGGAGCGCAGTCCCTCCCCCAACTCCAGCTCCAGGGCAGAGACAGGTTCTGCTTGGGAAGAGGGGGCAGGGGACGGTGTGAGCGTTGGGGTCGCTGTGAGGGTGGGCTCCTCCCGCTCACATCCCGCCAGCAGGAGGAGGGTCGGGAGCCACAGGGAGGCTATGTGTTTTTTCATGGCAGGTCCTCCTTTCTGGGAGAAATCGGGCAGCTACACGGGGTCGCCCCTACGGGGAGGAGGGCCGTCCCCTCCCATCCCAGCGGAAGCGGGTAGCCGTGGCCTCGGGAACATTCTCGTAGTCCCATTGGTGGTCGCTGTTCCGCATCTCCTGGCTGGTCACATTGAAATAGCGGTGGGTACTCTTCATCAGCTCCTCCCCCTGCAGGTCGCCATACCAGGTGGCGTTCCAGGTTGGATCCACGCAGTACCACTCCCCCTCCAGCTTTACCATGTTCCAGGCGTGGTCGCTGCCGGAGTCGGAGGAGGCCCCCACCACCGTGATGCACTCCACCCCCGCCAGGTCCATGAGGAGCTGAAAGGTGGTGGCGTAGGACAGGCAGATACCGTACCGCTTGACCAGAAGGCCATAGGGGTTCAGGTTGTCCTCCCTCCCCAGAGGCGTTTTGGGGTTCTGCACCGTCCTGTCGTAGCAGCCGTAATATTCCTGGGTCAGCCAGTCGTGGAGATTCAACTCCTTCTGGAAGTCGGTCATATCCTCCTGTACGCACCATTCCAGGGCGGTCCGGCACCGGGCCAGAATGGCGGCGTCCTTGTCGCTGAGGCCGCTCTCCTCCCCCGTCTCCCAGGCGGCGAGGATGGCCGAGGTGTCGTAGGGGGTCATATCGAATTTGTTGGGCGGGATAAAAAGCTGCCACCCCTTGTCGTTGACCTCCGCTGTCCGGTCGTAGGGCTCCGGGGGCTCCTCGGCGGGGTCGTAGGGCTTCAGGGCCAGATGGGACAGCTTGTCCTCCAAGGCCCTTTGGGCGGCGTCTGGGTCGGTGCAGATCATCAGAAGGGCTATATCCCCCTTCATCACAAGGGCCCGTTCCACCAGATCCGCCTGGTCGGGGGCATAGCCTGTAAAGTCCCCCACCCGGCTTTGACGATAGGCTTCCAACGCCGCGGCGGCAGTACTGCCGGCGATATCATTTATCTCATAAATCACTGCCAACTCCCGTGCGTCCACACCTCCGGCGGTGTAAACAAGGGCAGCCATACCCCGGCTATCCTCCGGGATGCCGTAGACTTCCGAGAGATAAAATTCGATATCCTCTTGGGGCAGCAGCCGGTAACTCTCCCCGTCGCTCTGGCTGTCCAAAAGGGCCTGAGCACATTGGACTGCGGCCTCCTCAGGAGTAAGGATATCAGATTCCGCTGGCGTTCCCACCGCTGCGGGAGCGGGACTCTCCGCTGCCGGGGCGGTGCAGGAGCAGAGGAGGGACAGGAGAAGCCCCACACAAAGTCGCCTTCGCCTCATGCCTCCTCACTTGCCTTTCTGTTGAAATAATCATAGACTACTTTTCCCGTGGCCTTGCCCGCCACCTCCTGGAGCTCGGCAAGGCTGGCGGCTTTGATGTTTTTCACGCTCTTAAAATGCTTCAAAAGGGCATTGCGGCGGGTAGGGCCGATGCCCGGTATCTTGTCCAACTCCGACCCCTTCACCCGCTGGGACTGCTGCTGGCGGTGGAACTCAATGGCAAATCTATGGGTCTCCTCCTGGATCTGGCCCACCAGGGCAAAGACCGCCG
>CANPNN010000135.1 GCA_947575475.1 uncultured Pseudoflavonifractor sp. | reverse complement strand
CCACCCAGACGGTGCTGGTAGACGGCAAGGCCGTGGAGTTCCAGTGCTACGCCCTGAAGGACCAGAGTGGCAACGACACCAACTATATCAAGCTCCGGGACATCGCCTCTATTTTGAACGGCACCGCCGTCCAGTTCCAGGTAGGCTGGAACGGGGCTGTGAACATTGAGACGGGGAAGGCTTACACCGCCAACGGCTCAGAGATGAACACCCCCTTCAGCGGAAACCGGGGCTATGAGACCGCCACCGCCGCCACCAATGTGAACGGCGCTCCCGCCGCTCTGGAGGCCATCGTACTGAAGGACGACCAGGGCGGGGCTTACACCTACTACAAGCTCCGTGACTTGGGTACGTCCCTGGGTTTCAAGGTGGATTGGAGCGCTGAGAAGGGCATCTTCATCGAGACAAAATAAAGACAAGGGTACAAGACAAGCAAGACAAGGGGACGGTTCTTCTGTCCTGCCCTTAAGAGCAACGAGGGAGAAACGCAAATTGCGTTTCTCCCTCACTTTTATAGCTCAATGCTGGTCCTGCCGTCTGTGTTTTGCCGTCTCATGAAGAGAAGACACGGGGACGGTCCCTTTTTCCCCGTAAGAGAAGTTACCCTTCCCTCTGCAATAGCTCCTGCTTGATGTCCCACAGCTTTTGGCTCAGGTCCACATAGTAGTTGTGGGGGTTCTCAAACCGCTTGACCTCCTCCCACTGGAGGTCGATCTGCCTGGCGCAGTAAGAGCGAATGTCCTCTATGCTGGGCTTCTCATAGACCCGCTTGCCCTTCAGGAAGATGGGCTTCAGCAGCTCCTCCGCCCGGAAATTGGTGAAGGTGCTCTTCTTCCAGGTGGCGTCAGGGTCAAAGAGCTTCAGGGGCTTGGTCTCGTCCATCGCCTCGTCATAGACGGTGACAAGGTCGGCAAAGGCCTTTCCGTCGGCCTTGTCGTAGAGGCGGTAGACCTTCTTGAAGTGGGGGGTGGTGATCTTGGCAGGGTTTTCCGAGATCTTGATTTTGGGGATCACATTTCCCGCCTCATCCTCCACCGCCACCAGCTTGTAGACCCCCCCGAACACCGGGGCGGACCGGGAGGTGATGAGCCGCTCGCCCACCCCGAAGGAGTCCAGCTGGGCCCCCTGGAGCAGCAGGTCCCGGATGATATACTCGTCCAGGGAGTTGGAGGCGGTGATCTTGCACTCCGTCAGCCCCGCCTCGTCCAGCATTTTCCGGGCTTTCCGGCTAAGGTAGGCAAGGTCCCCCGAATCCAGGCGGATGGCGCACTGGGTGATCCCCAGCTCCTTAAAGACCCGAATGGCGTTGGGGACGCCGGAGTGGAGCACATTATAGGTGTCCACCAGCAAGGTGGCGTTGTGGGGATAGAGCTTGCAGTAGGTGCGGAAGGCGGTGAGCTCGTCGGGGAACATCTGGACCCAGGAGTGGGCCATGGTCCCCATGGCGGGAGTGCCGAAAAGCTGGTCGGCCTGGGTGCAGGCGGTGCCGGCACATCCCGCGATGTAGGCGGCCCGGGCCCCCAGCAGGGCGGCGTCGGGGCCCTGGGCCCGGCGGGAGCCGAACTCCATCACCGGCCGGCCCTTGGCTGCCCGGACGATGCGGCTGGCCTTGGTGGCGATGAGGGACTGGTGGTTCAGAGCCAGCAGTACAAAGGTCTCAATGAACTGGGCCTCAATGGCCGGAGCCCGGACGGTCAGGATGGGCTCCCGGGGGAAGATGGGGGTGCCCTCCGGCACCGCCCAGATGTCCCCAGTGAAGTGAAAATGTTTCAGATAATCCAAAAACTTCTCGTCAAAGCAGCCTTTTCTCCGGAGAAAGTCAATATCCTCCTGGTCAAAGGACAGGCTCTCAATATAGTCGATGACCTGCTCCAGCCCTGCGGCGATGGCAAAGCCGCCCCCGTCGGGTACCGAGCGGAAAAATACGTCAAAATAGCAGATCTGTCCGGCCATATCCGATTGAAAATAGCCGTTTGCCATGGTCAGCTCGTAAAAATCACAGAGCATGGTGTGGTTGAGGTACTGTTTCACAGGGAGTCCTCCTTGTTACCGTTTTGTAACTTTTGTTACCGGTTTGTAACCGCTATTTGAAGGGTTTCCATCAGATCCAGGGCCTTTTCGTGAAGGGTCAGATCGGGCCCGGCGGTGCAGGCGGCGTCCACCACGATTTCCGCTTCGGGGAGGGCGGCTTTGGCGATGACGGCGTTGGACAAAACGCAGATATAGGACACCAGCCCCACCAACTCCACCCGGTCGTAGCCCTTTTCCTGCAGCCAGGTTCCCAGTTCCAGGGAGGGGAAGGCGGGTTTTTCGATCACGGGATCGGCCTGCCGGCGGCTTTTTCCTGTCTCCCCGTAGAGCGCCCAGCCTTCGGAGCCTCGGAGGCAGTGGGGGACGGGGAGGTGTTTGCCCTCCTGGGTGGTGAGGTAGTTCTCTCCATGGGTGTCCAGGGTGAAGGCCACGTCGTCCCCGGCGGCATGGTATTGGGCGATCTTTTGGGCGATGGGGCCGTCCAGTCCCTCCGCTCCGGGGAAGCCCAGGGCGCCGTCTACAAAATCGTTCTGATAGTCGATGACAAGAAGCAGGCTTTTCATAAGCCACCTCCCAAAAAATAGGGTCTATGCTGGTATTATATGCCTTTTTGTCCGGAAAGAAAAGAGGGAAAAATGCGCTTGACAAAGGTCTGATTTCGGACTATAATAGGCGACTGTATCAAGGTCCGAAATCGGACTTTAGGGGGGAATGAGAATGGAGGAGAGCGGTCCACACTACTGTGATTTTGCCCAGCTTGGGATGGAACTGGATCGGGTGTACCATGGCGTGGCGGTGGCGCTGGGGATGCCGGACAGCGTATTGAACCTGCTGATCACCATCTACGAGGAGGGGGACGGGCTTCCCCCATCCCAGCTGTACGGCAAGTGGAGCCTGAGCAAGCAGACGGGCCACAGCGCCCTGAAGTGGCTGGAGCGGCGGGATCTGATCCGCCTGTCCCCCAGCCCCGGAAGCCGAAGGCGCAAGGGGGTCTACCTCACCGCCCAGGGCCAGGAGTACGCCGGGAAGACCGTGGCTCCGCTGCTCTCAGCGGAGGAGGCTGCCTTCGGCAGCCTGACAGGGGAGGAGAGGGAAACTCTCATGCGCCTTACCGGGAAAATATTATGTAAACTAAAGGAGGAGACGGCGGGAATGGGACTTCCCGCCAGAGAGACCCTATGAATATCCAGTTATCCGATCATTTCAACTATTCCAAATTATTTCGGTTTACCCTGCCCTCGGTCATCATGATGATGGTGACCTCGGTCTACTCGGTGGTGGACGGGCTGTTCGTGTCCAACCTGGTGGGGGACAAGGCCCTGGCGGCGGTAAACATCATCTTTCCCCTGACCATGATCGTGGGGGCCTTCGGCTTTATGATGGGCACCGGCGGCAGCGCCGAGGTGGCCCGGGTCATGGGGACGGGGGAGGGGGAGAAGGCCAAGGAGTACTTCACCACCCTGATCCTGGTGCTGGTGGGGGGCGGCGCGGCCATCTCCCTGGGCTGTATCCTTTTCATGCGGCCCCTGGCCGGACTGCTGGGAGCCAGCGAGGTGCTGATGAAGGACGCCTTGACCTACGGCTTTATCATGCTGGCGGGAGCGCCCGTCTTTATCCTTCAGACCAGCTTTCAAAGTTTTCTGGTGGCCGCCGAGCGGCCCAAGATGGGGCTGTGGCTGTCCATCGGGGCGGGGCTGACCAACATGGCGCTGGACTATGTATTCATCGCCCTGTTTCGATGGGGGGTGGCGGGGGCGGCCCTGGCTACGGTGAGCGGCTATATGGTGGGGGGGTTTATCCCCCTTGTCTATTTCCTTCTCCCCAACAAAAGCCCTCTGCGGCTGGTGAAGACGCGCCTGTACCCCCGGATGCTGTGGAAGAGCGCCACCAACGGCTCCTCGGAGCTGATGACCAATGTGTCGGCCTCCCTGGTGACGGTGCTGTATAACCGGAGCCTGATGAACGTCGCGGGGGAGACGGGGGTGGCGGCCTACACGGTGATGATGTATGTGGACTTTATCTTTGTGGCCGCCTTTATCGGCTTTACCATGGGGGTGGCCCCGGTGTTCAGCTTCCAGTATGGGGCGGGCAACGAAGCTGAGCTGAAAAGCCTGTTTGGCAAGTGTACCCGGGTCATCGCCGCCCTGTCCCTGGTGATGACGGCGGCCCCCCAGTTTCTGGCGGGGATATTGACCGGATTCTTTGTGGGGTATGACCAGGCCCTGTGGGAGATGACCACGGCGGGGTTCCGGGTCTTTGCCCTGTCCTTCCTGTTCAAGGGGTGGAATATCTTTGGCTCCGGGTTCTTCACCGCGTTGGGGGATGGGAAGACCTCGGCCATACTGGCCTTTCTGCGGACGCTGCTGTTCCAGTGCGGGGCGATCATACTGCT
>CANPNN010000134.1 GCA_947575475.1 uncultured Pseudoflavonifractor sp. | reverse complement strand
TGCTGATGACCGTGGGTATGGCAGACACCATGATGGTCACCTCCGCCGGGGAGGCGGTGGTCTCCGGCGTGTCCCTGGTGGACAATATCAATATCCTTATCATCAATATCTTTTCCGCCCTCTCCACCGGCGGGGCGGTGGTGGTGTCCCAATATCTGGGCCGCCGGGACGGGGAGAACGCCCGGGTGGCGGCCAAACAGCTTTTGTATGTGGCTTTGCTGGTGGGCGCGGCGCTTATGGGGGTGGCGCTTTTGTTCCGGGAGCATATTCTGCGCCTGCTGTTCGGAGAGATCTCTCAAGAGATCATGACCCCGGCCCTTGTCTATTTTCTTCTGACGGCGGCGGCCTATCCCTTCATCGCCATTTATAATGCGGGAGCGGCCCTGTTCCGGGCTATGGGCAACAGCAAGGTGTCCATGTTCAACTCCCTGATCGTCAATATCATCAATATCACCGTGAACGCCATCCTCATTTACGGCTTTGATATGGGGGCGGCGGGAGCGGGGGTGGGGACGCTGGTCTCCCGTATTGCCGCGGCGGCCATTATCGCCGTGATGATCACCCGGCCTACCCATGAGGTGTATGTCTCCGACCTGTTGCGTCCCCGGCTCCGGTGGGACATGGTCAAGACCATTTTGGGAATCGGCATTCCCACGGGCATTGAAAATGGGATGTTCCAGGTGGGCAAGCTGCTGGTGCTGAACCTCATCACCTCCTTTGACGTAGGGGCCAACTTGGCGGTGAAAGGCTCGGCGGTGGCGGCCAACGCCATTGGAAGCTCCATTGCCGGGGTGGTCAACGTGCCGGGGCAGGGGACCGGCCTTGCAATGGTGACGGTGGTGGGCCAGTGTATGGGGGCGGAGGACCATGAACAGGCGGTGGGGTATACCAAAAAGCTGATGAAGGTATCCTATGCCTCCATCGGCTTTATGTCCCTGCTGCTGTATTTTGGTTCTCCCTACCTGGTGCCGCTGTTCAACCTGTCCTCAGCCACGGCGGCGATGGCGGTGGAGATCCTCCGGTGGCATGCTGTTTTTGGCGCCATCTTCTGGCCGATGGCCTTTACTTTGCCCAACGCCCTCCGGGCGGCGGGAGACGCAAAGTTTACCATGACCGTGTCTATGCTGACCATGTGGATCTGCCGGATCGGTTTCAGCTACCTGCTGGGCGCGCCCTGGGGGATGAATATGGGCCTGCTGGGCGTATGGTTTGGGATGTTCTTTGACTGGGTGGCCCGGGCGGCAGTGTTCCTGATCCGCTTCCTCCGGGGAAAGTGGAAAAACCACCAAGTGATCTGAGAAAAAGGACCGCTGTCCATCAAACGATGGACGGCGGTCCTTCTTTTAACTCCGATCCTCCACAGGATCGCTCTCCCGGAACAGCAGGGAGATGCACCAGATGGCGCCCAGCCCCACCAGAGTGTAGACCACCCGGCTCAGGGCGCTGTTGGCGCCCCCAAACAGAAACGCCACGATATCAAAGCCGAAAATGCCGATGCTGCCCCAGTTGAGCCCGCCGACGATGGCCAGGGTCAGGGCGATCTTATCCATGATCATAGTCCCAAGAAACCTCCTCAAAATGGACTTCCTGAAAAAGTCTCTCCAGGAGGGCCGCTTTTTATACCTTTTCCAACGGATTTTTTTGGGGTCGCTCCAATACCTTTTTTGCCAGCGCGGTCAGAGGCAGGCATATGGCGAGGGCCAGGGCAGGGGATACATAGGGAGGCAGCCGGTCCAGCAGCAGACCGTATATCCCCTGCCCCAAGGGGATGGCGCAGGTGGCGATGGCCGTCACGAAGGAGCCGACCTTTCCCAGCAGGGAGGCGGGGGTGACGGTCTGAAAATAGGTCTGGGCCAGGATGGAAAAGACCCCGGCGCAGGTCATTCCCATCAGAGCGGACAGCAGCAAAATGAGATAAGACCCCAATGGGAAGGCTGTCACCGCCACTGCGGGGATCATGACCGCCGGAGACAGGGCCGCCAGAAGCAGATGCCGCCAGGACCGGGAGAAGGACAGCCTGCTGCCCAGTATCCCGGCCAGGACGGCCCCCAGGATGGAGCCAAAGCCCATGGCGGCCTCCACCAAGGAATAGAGCTGGCTGGAAAGAGCCAGTGTGATCTTGACAAAATAGGGAAGCCCTACCATGTAAAGAGCAGAGAGGGCGAGATTGATCCCGGCCACCACGCCCAAAAGGGGCAGCAGCCCCGAGCGGGAGAGAAACCGCCCCGCCTCTCTCAGGTCACCCCAGGCGGTCATTATCCTACCCTTGCCGGGGGCGGGGGCAAAGGGGATGCGGAGGAAGCACTCCATCACCGCCGAGGCGAGAAAACACCCCCCACTCACAAGGCAGATAGGCCCCATCCCCCAGAACCCGTAGAGAGCGCCCCCCAAAACGGGGCCCAACAGGGAGGAAAGGGCGGCGACCTGGGTCACCAGGGCGTTGGCCCGTGTCAGTTCCGCCCCGGGGACCAGCAGGGGGACGGCGGAGAGCACCGAGGGCTGGTAGCAGGCCTGGATGGCGGACAGGCTGAACAGCAGCAGGGCGGGGGGCAGGGTCGAGCCGCCCCGGCCAAACATCCCAAAATTCCAAACGGCGATAGCGGTGAGAAAGTCCAGCACGTACATGATCCTCTGCCGGGGGACCCGGTCGGCCAGCACGCCGCCCACCGGGGAGAGGAGGATGGTGGGGACCATCGCCGCCGCCAGCACTCCGCCAAAAACGGCGGCGGAGCCGGTCAGGTCCAGCACATAGAGGGACAGGGCGAACCGGAGCAGGGCGTTGCCCAGCAGGGAGACGATCTGCCCTAAAAGCATCAAAGTGAAGTCCCGGGAAAAAAGGGTCTTGTTCATAGTGTGACCTCGATTCTTCAGAATATAGATACCGACGGTTGGTATGTATAAGGGGGAGAAAAACCGCCCCAGAGTGGGGCGGAAGGGCAGGTCATGGGGTGGAGAGCTTGTGAGAGAAGCGGGTGTAGTAGGCGTCCAGGGTGTCCATAAGAGACTGGTCAAAGACGGGGACGCCGAGGGCGTCCGTCATATCCCTGAGAAACTCAAATTTGTCCATAAACTCCTTCCGGCTGTGGGAGAAAATGCCGGCCCACAGATTCAGCAGCACCAGACAACTCTCGGCCAGCTCCTTGGGATGGGTCGTGGCGATAGAGCCGTCGGCGATCCCCTCTTCCAGCAGCCGCTGAATGATGGGAGCGCCATTTCGGATGGAGGTGGTGAGGAGAAGCCGGAGAAGCTGCGGGTTGTCTTCCAAGGAGATGGTGATGTCGTCGATGTCCAGCTTTCCCGGGTCGGCCAGCTGACGGCGGAGAAGCTCCCGGAGCTTTTCCAGGCCGGAGAGGGAGGCGTTCTCCATGATGTCGAACATGTGGGAGTCCACATAGTACTGGTCGTAGAGGTGGTCCAGGATATCCTCCTTACTTTTGAAATGGTGGTACACGGCCCCCTTGCTCATGCCCAGGGCGTCCACAATGTCTTGGATGGTGGTGTGGTCGTAGCCCTTCTCGGTAAACAGCCGAAAGGCGATGTCCAGAATTTTCCGCTGGGTCTCCTCGGGATATTTGTTCCGGGACATGGGGCGGCCTCCTCTCCACTTTTCATACATACCGTTGGTATGTATATGAGGATACCAGAGGCGGGGGAGAAAGTCAAGAGTAAATATGGCAGAATTTCTTTCGGCGGTGCTCGTCCCAGCGCTTTTGCCGCAGGGCTTTCCGGCGCCAATAGCGTTTGAGAGGGATGGAGGCGGTCTTATAGTCCTTCCGGCTCATGGCACTGAGATAGCCATAAAACTTTCTGACCCACTCTTCGGCGGTTAGACGTTTATCATTCTGGACCCGCAGCAGTTTTTCGATGCGGAGGTCGATCCTTCTCTCCATGCGTTTTTGCTGCTCCGGGGTCAGCGGGGGGATGAGACCCAGGGCCTGGGCCTCGGCCAGTTGATTTAGCCATGATTCTTTCAGGAATATCATACAATCACCTCATCCACATTATATCCGAATATCAGATAGAATGCAATATCTGATATTCGGATATAATAGGATTTCCCTGGTGATGATATGAGAACAGAAGTACTTCGATATGAGAGAATCCGGGATATGCGGATTGACCGAGGATTTTCTCAGGCGGAGATAGGCAAGGTCTTGAATGTAAAACAGAATACCTATTCCCAGTATGAGATCGGTGTATTGAACTATCCCTTGGATGTGGTGGTCAAGCTGGCTGAGTTCTATGGAACCAGCGTAGATTATCTTTTGGGGCTTACCGATGAGGAGAAGCCTTATCCGCGGAAAAAATAGGCGGTAGTGGTCGCGCGGTGAACGCCCGCCACCGGCGGGATTTCGATTTTCCTCTCTGGACTCCCCCTTAAAACGACCAAAGGAGGGGGGCCGCGGGCGCCCGCCAGGGGACACAACCCCCCCGAGTCC
>CANPNN010000133.1 GCA_947575475.1 uncultured Pseudoflavonifractor sp. | reverse complement strand
ATCATCTCCTGGATGTTGCCGTTGACCCGGCCCAGGGCGGCCTGCTGCTCCCGGTGGTACGTTTGGGACCGGTTCCCCATGAACCGGATGACAACAAAGGTGGCCGCCAAAACCAGGGCGGTGATGACAAACAGGATGGGGCTGATGAAGATCATCACCGCCACCACCCCCACGAACATGAGGGCGGAGGATACCATGGACACCACCGACTGCTCCAGGGCCATCTGCACGTTGTCGGCGTCGTTGGTGAAGCGGCTCATCAGCTCCCCGTGGGTGTGGCGGTCATAGTAGGAGATGGGAAGGCGCTGCAGCGCGTCAAAGAGGTCCTCCCGGAGCCGCTTGGCCCCCTTCTGGGCCAGCACCGCCATGACGGCGGACTGGGCGTAGGAGGCCAGGATCCCCACCAGATAGATCCCCGCCAGGGGGACCAGGGCCAGCAGCAGGTCCCCGGGGCCGTGGAAGACCCCGCCCACCAGGTCGTTGATGAGGGGGCGCATATAGTAAGACCCGCCGATGTTGGCTCCCACCGACAGGAGAAGGCAGGCAAAGACCGCCGCCAAAGGCAGCTTGCTTTTGGACAGGTAGCCAAGGACCCGGAAGGCCGTCTTTTTGGCGTCCTTGGGCTTGGCAAAGCTTTTCGGTCCGTGAGGTCCCGCCATTATTCGCTCACTCCTTCCTGTTGGGAATTGTAGATCTCCTGATAGACTTCGTTGGTTTTCATCAATTCATCGTGGGTCCCCTGGCCCACGATAGTCCCGTCGTCCAGCACCAATATCTGGTCGGCGTACTGCACCGAGGAGATGCGCTGGGCGATGATGATGACCGTGGTATCCTTCAGGTTTTTGGCGAAGGATTCCCGGATGGCGGCCTCGGTGGCCGAGTCCACCGCCGAGGTGGAGTCGTCCAGGATCAGGATGGCGGGCTTGCGCAGCATGGCCCGGGCGATACACAGCCGCTGCTTTTGGCCTCCGGAGACGTTGGTGCCCCCCTGGTCCAGCACCGTGTCGAACCCATCGGGGAAGGACAGGATGAAGTCGTAGGCCTGGGCGTCCTTCGCGGCCTGGATCATCTCCTCCTCGGTGGCGTCGGGCCGCCCCCAGAGGAGGTTTTCCCGGATGGTGCCGGAGAACAGGACGTTATTCTGGAGCACCATGCCGATACGGGAGCGCAGCTCCTCCATGGGGTAATCCCGCACGTCCACCCCGTCCACCAGCACGGCTCCCTCGGTCACGTCGTAAAACCGGGGGATCAGGTTCACCAGGGAGGACTTGCCCACGCCGGTCCCTCCCACAATGGCGGTGAATTGCCCCGGCTCCACGGTGAAATTCAGCTTTTCCAGCACATTGTCCCCGGTGCCGGAGCGGTATTTGAAGGATACGTCCTTAAATTCCACCCGGCCCCTGGGCGCAGGGAGAACTGTCCCCTTTTCCTCCCCGGGCAGGCCGGCGGGCTTATCCTGAATATCCGGGGTGGTGTCCAGCACCTCCACCAGCCGCCGCCCGCAGGCCACCGAGCGGGACAGCTGGAGAAGGCTCATGCCCACCATCATAATGCTCATCAGGATCTGGGCGATATAGTTTACAAAGGAGCTCAGGTCCCCGTAAAGCATATTCCCGGCCATGACCTGACCGCCCCCCAGATAGAGGACAGCCAGGGTGGCTCCGTTGAGGCAGAGGGTCATCACGGGCATGACCGCCACGATGCACATCGCCACGGTGATACCCGCCTGGCAGAGGTCCTCGTTGGCCCTTTGGAATTTGGTCTTCTCATAGCCCGCCCGGACAAAGGCCTTCACCACCCGGACAGCCACCAGGTTCTCCTGCACGGCGTTATTGAGACTGTCCAGCTTCTGCTGCAGGGTCTCAAAAAGCTTGTTGCACACCTTCATAATGATCCCCACCGCCAGCAGCAGCACGGGGATGGTCACCAGCAGCACCACGGCAAGCTCGGCGTTGATGGAGATGGCCATGAACAAGGCCGCGATCAGCATGGTAATGGCCCGGACCACCATGCGGGTGGAGATGGCCAGGGTCATCTGCATCACGTTCACATCGTTGGTGGTCCGGGTGACCAGGGAGGCCGAGGAAAACCGGTCGATGTCCGCAAAGGAAAAGTCCTGTATCTTCTGAAACATGGCGTTTCGCAGGTTGGCCCCGAAGCCCTGGGCCGCGGCGGTGGCGGCTTTGGTCCCCCCAATGCCGCACACCATCCCCACCGCCGCCAGGCCCAGCATGGCAAAGCCCATCCTTATGATGTGGGCCATGTCGCCGGTGGCGATCCCCACATCCACGATGGAGGCCATGAGCCGGGGCATCATGATCTCACAGATGACCTCCAGGATCATCAAGATGGGGGTCAGAATGACCAGCTTCCGATACCGCCCAATGTAGCCAAGTAATTTTTTGACCATCAATCCTCACTCTCCTTTTCCCGGGAAACAAAGGGCGGCGGCTCCATTCCGCCCAGATTTTCGATCATACGGTGAAAAAATCCCGTCAGCTGGGCCTTCTCCTCCGGGGAAAAGCCGCCGAGCATTCGCTCATCCACCGCCCGGAAGCTCTCCCCGCACTTTTCCACCGCCCGCCGGCCCTTATCCGTCAGGCTCACCCGGTTGCGCCGGGCGTCCCGCTCATCGGCGCTGCGCGCCACATAGCCGTTGCGCTCCAAGGTCTTCAGGGATACCGCCACCGTGGCCGGGGAGGTCCGCATGGTCCGGGCCACATCCCGCTGGGACCACCGCTCCCCCCGCTCCTCGGCGTGAAAGAGGGTCACCAACAGCCACGGCGCCCCCACCTCCTCCAGCCCCCGTCGGGCCTGCTCCTCCGCCACCCGCCGCTTATGGGCATGGTGCAGGCCGTGGAACAGGGCGCTGGGCTCATGCTTCTCATACATACTCCCGCCTCCTTGCCAAATCGTTCGCCTGTTTACCGTTCGTATGCTGACGATATGGTAGTATACCCCCCGCCCCCCTCAAATGTCAATGAAAAAATTGTAAACTTTCTTAGAACAGATGTTTGACATTTAAAAGGTTGTATGGTATGATACAACCATCTATAAAAGGAGGGATCGCCATGGCAGCGCCCCTGACGCCCAAGCAGGCGGAGATCTACCAATTCATCCTTCAATATACCAAGGAGCACGGCTACCCTCCCTCGGTGCGGGAGATCGGCACCGCAGTGAACCTCAAATCCCCCTCCACCGTCCACTTTCACATGAAAAAGCTGGAGGCTGAAGGGTACATCCTGAAGGCCGACGGAAAGACGCGGGCCATCTCCCTGCCCATGGAGGCGGTGGCGGAGGAGCTGGACTCCCGGGCCGACCAAGTGCCGGTGCTGGGCAGTGTGGCCGCCGGCAGCCCTATCCTGGCCGAGGAGTGTATTGAGGAGTATCTCACCTTTGACACCGGAGGACTTACCGGGGAGCACTTCGCTCTGAGAGTCCGGGGGGAGTCCATGCTCTACGCGGGCATCCTGCCCGACGACCTGGTGGTGGTCCACCGGCAGGAAACTTTCAGGGAGGGGGACATCGTGGTGGCCCTCTTTGAGGACGAGGCCACGGTGAAGACCCTCCACCGGGACAACGGTCACATCTGGCTTTTGCCGGAAAACCCGGAGTACCAGCCCATCGATGGGGAGGGCGCCGCCCTGCTGGGCCGGGTGGTGGCGGTGATCCGGAGATATTAAAAATTTTTACAGGGGAAGCCCTTTGGGGCTTCCCCTGTTTTGTTTCCTCTTCTTGCAGAATTGTTACAATTTCTCTTCCTCCTATTTGGTTTTGTAACCTTTTTCTTCCCACAACATATAGTCCTTTTCCTGCCATTGCCCAGAAAAAATTGCCGAAAATGCTGAAAACACTTGACGGATGGACCAAAAGCGTGTATTATCACTTTTGTAACCATTTGTAATCTTTTGTTTCTTTCTCGTAATACTGCGGTAACATTTCTTTTCCGCTGACTTACCTTAATAGAAAGGAGGGAGCTTTTTGGACGAACTTTTGCCTTCTCCAGGCCGGGCAGGATATGCGCCGTCACCTGATATCATCAAGGACGTCCCCCGTTTTCGGCTGCCCTCCTTGCCCCGGCTGCACCCCCACCTTCCCCGCTTTGGGGAGCGGCGCTCCCCGGCGGATCCCGCCGTGTTCCTTACCCTGGCCCTTTCCGTCTCCGCCGCTGTGGCGCTGGGAAGCCTGTATGCCCCGGCCTACCGGGTGTCGGTGGACGGGGTGGATATCGGCCTTGTGAGCAGCCGGCAGGCTGTGGAGGCCGCCATGGACCGGGTGGAGTCCCGGGCTTCCGAGATCCTGGGATATGAATATGTCCTCAACCACGACATGGGCTACGATTACACCCTGTCTCTGAAGGAGGATCAGATCCCCGTCTCTCAGGTGGAGACCTACCTCTTCGACCAGATCGGCGAGGTGATGAAGACCTCGGTGCTGACGGTGAACGG
>CANPNN010000132.1 GCA_947575475.1 uncultured Pseudoflavonifractor sp. | reverse complement strand
GACAAGGCTTGTAACCTATAACCCCTTCGCCGAAATCCCCGCCGCCTGGGCGGAGCGAACCATGTTTTTCGCAGGGCGGGGGCAAGAACATGGGACGTTAACAGAAAAACGAATGAACCCCCGCGGCGTTACGGAGTAAGCCGTGGGGGTAAACTTTCTATCAGCAGAACAACTCGGGGAGGTTTCCAAAGGGAGGGGGCCCGCAGGCCCCCTCCTTTGGTCGTTGAGAGAGGGGGTCCAGGGGGAGAGAGAGTCGAAACTCTCTCCCCCTGGTGCTTTCTTGGGGGGACGGTGCCCGCCAGTGGCGGGCGTCCACCGCACGACCGAGCCGGCAGGCGAGAACTGGGGGGCCATTCTTTCCAGAAAGAATGGCCCCCCAGAACGGTACCAGTGATAATAGAAGAACAATCTTCCCTCAAAATCATCAGCCCTAACAAAGGGCGCAAGCGGGGCGGCCCCAAAAGGGCCGCCTCTCCCCTACGGCGTCCCCGCCCCAATCACCCCATTCAGCTCCTCCACATCGGGAACATCCACCGGGGAGTCATCCACCCCCCAGCCCTCCTTCAAGGCCAGAATACGCCTCACGCTCTCCTCCACCCTCTCCCGGCTCAGAGTCCCGTCCTCCACAGCAAAGAGCAGCGCATGATAGGCCGCCTTAGCGTTGTCCAGCCCATGGCACACAAGGGCCATATCGCACCCGGCCTCCACGGCCTTCACAACGGCCTCCCCCATGCCGTATGTGTTGGCGATGGCCCCCATGGTCAGATCGTCGGTAAAGACCAGCCCCTCAAAGCCCATCTCCTCCCGGAGAAGGCCCTTCACCACCGCCGGGGACAGGGAGGCGGGAAGCAGGGGATCCAGCTCGGTCATCAGGATGTGGGCCACCATAAGGGCGGGAGCCCCCTCCTCCACGGCCCGGCGGAAGGGGTACAGCTCCGCCCCCCACAGCTCCTCCCGGGTCTTGTCCACCCTGGGAAGGCCCACATGGGAGTCGGTCTCCGTGTCCCCGTGCCCGGGAAAGTGCTTCCCCACAGGCATGACCCCGCCGTCGGCAAGTCCCCGGAGTATTTCGTTCCCAAGCGCCGCCACGCTGTCCACATCCGTCCCGGCGGCCCGCCTTCCAATGACGGTATTCCTGGGGTTGCTCCAAACGTCCAGCACCGGGGCAAAGTCCACGTGGAAGCCAAAGGCGGCGCACTCCGCCGCCAGCACGGCCCCCCGCCTGTAAAAATCTCCCCCCGCCTGGGCGCAGTCATAGGCGGAGGGCAGGTCCGCCACCTCCGGCGGCATCCGGGACACCATGCCCCCCTCCTCGTCCACACAGAGGAAAAGGGGGACATTCCCCGCCTCCCGGTTCAGCTCCTTCAACCCGTTGGTCAGAGATACCAGCTGCTCCGCACTCTCCACATTCCGTCCAAAGAGGATGATCCCCCCCACATGGAGGTCCTCGATCACCTGCCGGGCGTCCTCCCTCGGCCCGGTCCCCTCCACCCCCGCCACCAGAAGCTGCCCCACCAATTCCTCGTTGGTCATGGCGGCAATTTTATCCCCCACAGGGTCAGGGACAGGGGTAGGCTCTGCCGTCGGCGTGGAAACCGGGGTCTCCTGTACAGGGGATGTGGTTGGAGTGGGAAGGGCTGTCTCCTCCCCCCCACAGGCCCCCAAAGCAAATACAAACAGTAATAATATTGGGGTAATATTTCTCTTTGTCATCTCTTTTTCCCCCGTTTGCCCCGTTTGGGCACGTGCATGGCGGGGCGGGACCCCCGCTTTTTCCCCCCGGAGGCTTTCCCCTTTCCGCGGGTCCCGTCCCGGCGCGCGGGCGATGCCCTCTCCTCCCGCCGCTCCTTGGCGGGGACCTGCTCCTGTCCCGGCAGGCGGAACTCGATCCGCCCGGTGGAGGGGTCGGCCGCCACACAGACCACCCGCAGCTCCATGCCGAAGGTAAATGTCCTCCCCGTCCGCTCCCCGGTAAGGCTCATGCGCCCCTCGTCATACCCATAGTGGTCCTCAGGCAGCGTCTCTACGGGGATCAGGCCCTCCACCCCGTTCCCCAGGGCGGCGAACACCCCAAACCGGGTGACCCCGGACACCGCGGCAGAGAACTCCTCCCCCATATGCTCCTGCATATAGTCGGCAAAGTAGAGCTTGTCAATGTCCCGCTCGGCGCTCTGGGCCGCCAGCTCCCGCCGGGAGGACTGGACCGCCGCCTTCTCGCAGGCCTTCCCCAGCTTTTGCACCGCAGCCTGCCCCATTTTCCCATCCAGCAGGGAGTGGAGGCTCCGGTGGACCATCAGATCGGGATACCGGCGGATGGGGGAGGTAAAATGACAGTAATAGTCCGCCGCAATGCCGAAATGCCCCAGATTCTCGGTGGAATATTGGGCCTTCATCATGCTCCGCAGCACCATCATGGAGACCGCCGGAGCCTCGGGCTTTCCCCGGGAGGCCTCCAGCACCCGCTGCAGGGAGCCGTGGTCGGCCTGCAAAAGGCTGTACCCCAGGGGAGACAGCATGGCCCGGAGAGTATCTGTCTTGTCCTGGGACGGCTTCTCGTGGACCCGGTAGACGGCGGGGCGGCGGAGGTCAAAAAGGTGCTTTGCCACCGTCTCATTTGCCGCCAGCATAAACTCCTCGATGAGCTTTTCGCTCTGTCCCTGCTCCCGGGCCACAATGTCCACCGGGCGGCCCATGCCGTCGCAGACGATATAGCTCTCCTGGGTCTCCAGCTCCAGACTGCCCCGGTCCTTCCGCCGCTTTTCCAGCTTTTTCGCCAGGTCCGCCATGTCCCGGAGCATGGGCAAAATGCCCTCATACCGTTTTGCCAAAAAATCATAGGTTTCCCGCTGATTTTCCGGTAACAAATGGTTACAATTTAGTAACAAAATGTTACAATCTTCATAGGTCATCCGCTCGGTGGACCGGATGACGCTTTTGGCCACCGAGTGGTCCACGATGGCCCCATTTTTATCCAGCGTCATAAAGCAGGACAGGGTCAGCCGGTCCACCCCCTGGTTGAGGGAGCATATCCCGTTGGACAAAGCCACGGGGAGCATGGGCACCACCTGGTCGGCAAAGTAGACCGAGGTCCCCCGCTTAAAGGCCTCCTCGTCCAAAGCCGTCCCCGGCCTCACGTAGGCGCTCACGTCGGCGATGTGGACCCCCAGGACCCAGTTCTCCCCCTGCTTTTCCAGGGAAATGGCGTCGTCCAGGTCCTTGGAGGCGGCGCCGTCGATGGTGATGACGGTCTTTTCCCGCAGGTCCAGCCGCCCCTCCAGTTCCTGGGGGGGGACGGTTTGGGGCGTATTCTCCGCCTCAGTGAGCACCTCCTGGGGAAACTCCCGCTCCACCCCCTGCTGGTAGAGAATGGCCTCCACCGCCGCGGCCCTTGTGCCCGAAGGGCCGAAGGTGGCGCACAGCTTCCCCAGAGGGGCGGCGCTGGCGGAGCCATAGCTGGTCACCGCCACGGCGGCCTTCTCCCCCTCCCGGATCTTGGCCCGGCCGATGACCTTGATGGCCTCGGGGAGCCGCTCGCTGTCCGGCTTCAGCCAGACCTCCCGGTTCCGCTTGCGGATGGTCCCGGTGACGGTGGGGTTCCCCCGCTCCAGGATCTTTGTCACGTGGGCCAGCCGCCGCCCAGGCTGGGCGGGATCCTCGGAGGCCAAAACGGCCTCCACAGTATCCCCGTCCCAGGCCCCGCCACCCTGGTGGGGCGGGACAAAGCAGTCCTCGCTACGGCTCTGGGCCCCCTCGGGGATGAAAAAGCCGAAGCCCCGGCCCGAGCCTTGGAAGCGGCCCGTTATTCTCTGTTCTTCCTTCATTTTTGTCAACCTTTCTTTTCCTCTTTTCCTCTATGATTCCCTGACAGGGCCAAGAAAAAACGCCCTCCCGCTGTGGGAGGGCGTTTTGGGGTTCCTTACACCAGGGAGATGACCAGAGTCAGCACCACAAAGGCGATGGCCACCCACTTGGTCCAGCGGGCCAGCTTGGCGTCCCAGCTCTTGGCCTTGTTCTTGGACAGGAAGGTGTCGGCGCCGCCGGAGATGGCCCCGTTGAGACCGGAGGTCTTGCCCTCCTGCAGCAGCACCACGGCGATCAAAAAGATGGCCAGCAAAACCTGGATCACAGTCAGGATGATCTTGATCATAGTTTCTCGTTCCTTTCAATCCCGGGCCCGAAAAGCCCTTTTCTTTTACAGGGCTTTTATGATACCACATATTCATTTGAAATGCAAGAGCTTTTTGCGCCCAAGCCATGGGTTTTACTTTTCCGGGAAAAAGGGCAAAAGTTGTACGCTTGGATACATCTATGGACCGGCTCATTTTTACCTCAGGACAAAGGAACCGTCCCCTTGTCTTCCGATATATTTTCCCGTTCTTTTGAACAAAGCCCTGAAAGACAAGGGGACGGTTCTTTTGTCTTTGGAAGTATTACGCTTACTTGCAGAGA
>CANPNN010000131.1 GCA_947575475.1 uncultured Pseudoflavonifractor sp. | reverse complement strand
TCCCGGCCTGCCCGGCCGGGGCCAACACCGCTTGAAAGCGGTTTTGGATTCCGAACTTTTAAGGGCATAAGACCAGTGGAAATGGATGCGGGCTGCGGTACAACCTTACAGAGCACCAACGCTGTAAGGTTATCCCTTGAATGAAAAGACTTTGGTTACGCCCCCTGTTGACCGGCGGCTTCCTCACGCGACCCGCGGTCCCTCTTGCGCCGCTGCCGCTGACTGGGTTTGTAACCTTTGCGTCCTTCGCTGGAAATTCCGCCGCCTGAGAAGAACAGCTCCCCAAGCTGTGTCGAGTAGAGGCGGCGTGAGTTCAGCGATTTCTCTACCAGTGTTTCTCCAACGTACGCGCGGGCGCGGGGCGAGGGGGACCGTGGGTGCGAAAGATGATGGAGCCGACTTTAGAACACAGGGTCTTGACCTTAGACTTTTCTGGAGAGCGCGAGAGGCCATCTTTTCCTCGGGAAAAGATGGTCTTTCGCATTCACGCAGGTGTAGATTTGCTGTCAACCCCCAATAAAATTTAAGGCCTGCCCCTTTGGGTTTTTGAAGAACGCTATTTTTCCACATCCACCACCCGGAGGTAGCGGCGGAGAGGGTATTCGCCGTCGTGGGCCTCGCCGGGGAAGGAGGCGGACATATTGCCCGCCCTTGTGATCCGGGTCAGGCCCGCCCGGGCCAGGAGAGAGGTCAATGCCTGCCGCTTTTCCGGGGCGCAGACCAGCCCCGCCGTCTGCAGCCTTCCCTTTTGGCGGCGGAGGGTGGGAAGAAGGTCCTTGTGGGGGAGGAGCTTGACCAGGACATTGCCCTCCATGGGGGACAGCTCCAATTCCTGGTCGGGGCGGAGGAGGACGGAACAGCCTTTTCCCGGGAAAAGGGTCTCCCCCTCTGCCCGTCCCTCCACAATGCGTTCCAGGAGGGCGGTGTGGCCGCTGAGGGCGGCCTGGGCTCCCGCCCCCGGGCCGGGACGTCTGGCGGCGGAGCGCTCCAGATAGGGGAGAAATTCCCGGCAGAAGGCGGCTGCCTCCTCCTGGTTTTCCGTATCCAGAAAAATCACCTGACAGGAGGAGCAGAGCCGCTGGTTGGTTTCGATGATGTGGGCGGCCAGGGCGGAGAGCTCTGTTTCCCGGTCCTCGTAGCCGGAGAGGTAGGCGAAGCTGAGACGGTGGCCCCACTCCATAAGCTTGCACCCGGCGGGGGCCAGGGCGCGGGCGGCTTCGATGGCGCGGTCGCCGCCCCAGGTCACCAGGCCGTCGGCCATGGAGGCCAGGGCTTTCAGGTCCTCCTGCTCTTTGGAGGGAAGGTCGAAGGTGTAGAGGTAGGGGGCCAGCTTTGGCTCCTGCTCCACCAGAAGGCGGAAGGCCGCCAGGCTGAGGCCCTTGTCGCCGTGGGGCAGTTTCACCAGATTCACGTTGCCCGTGAGAAGCCCCTCCAATGCGGTGTAGACCGGAAGGCCCGGCATATTGCCGGGGGCGATGTGGAGGAGGGTCCCCAGGGGCAGAGCGCGGGCAGTGGTGCCGGGGAAGGCCCTGTCCCCAAAGGGGTCCGGGCCAAGCTCGGCGGTGAGCTTGGCCTCGATGGCCTGCCGGGTCAGGAGGGGGAGAAGGTCGTCCAGGGTCATGTTGGCGGGGAGAAATTGGGACAAAAGGGAGTCAAATTCTCCGCTGGACAGCCGTTTCCCCAAAGCGTCCACGGCGTTTATCACCGTCTCGGCCTGGAGAGGTTCTTGCAAACGGACGGCGTTGATCTGCTCCTCCAGGTGGGCGAGGAGGGTCTTTCGCTCCGAATCGGGCAGAAGGTTTCCGTTGGCGAAGATCAAAAGGCTTCCCCCTTTCCGAGAAGTTCCGAGGCCCCGGCGGCGCAGGTCTGGATGTCGGACATGCCCACCCGGCCCAGGATGGTGAGATAGGGGCTCTTTTTCCCGCAGGGGCAAGCCTCCCCAGGGGTGAGATAGCCCAGGTCGTCGGTCATGACGCTGAGGGTGGGGGTGGCGGTCATGAGGGGGGAGATGAGGTTCACAAGGCCCACCTGCCCCATAGGCACCGGCTCCAGGGTGTCCGGGTCCCGGATGAGGACCCGGCCGTAGATGGGGATATGGAAGTGGTGGTTTTCGCAGGTGTTATAGAAAACGGGGTGTTCCACCGCCCCAAAAAGTTCGTTGATGTTCTCCTCGGGGATACCTAGGACCTTCTTCGCCAGGGAGTAAAGGGTCTTTTTGTCCACCTCCTGGGCGGCGTGCTGCTTCCAGCCCCCCGCCAGGATGATCCGGGAGGACTTGGGGAGCTTCACCTGCAGGCCCAGCTCCTCCATCCGCCGCAGGCCGAACCAGAGGTAGGAGGGGAAGCCGATGACCCGGGTGGGGAAGGGGGAGGAGGACAGCTTTTTCAGGGCCTTGGCCACGCTGTCCAGGTCGGGGACGTAGGCGCCGTCCACCATGTTGAGGGCGTAGGTGCGGGTGAGGGGCGGGGAGAAGTGGGTCAGGCCGAACATGGTGCGGGTGACCCCGGTGTGGTTGGATTTGTGGGGCTTGTAGCCCAAAATCACGCAGTGGGCGGGTTTGGGGGAGACCAGATGGTGGCGGAAGCCCAGGTTCACCACCATGGGGGCCTCGGCCAGGATACAGCCCCAGTCGAAGCCGATCTGGCTGAACTTTCCGCTGGTGCCTGAGGAGGTGACCTTCATGGCCATGCGCCATTGGGGCATGGAGAAGAGGGTCTTCCGCTTGAAAAAGAGGGTGGGGATGACGGGAATCTTTGCGATGTCCTCGATGGTTTTCAACTCTGCGGGAGTAAAATTCAAATGGCGGCAGATGGCGGCGTAGCCGGGGCAGTGCTTGATGTGGTAGGCGGCGTTGTCCCGGCAGGCCCGGAGGAAGGCGGCGTCCGAGCGGGGGAGGTCGTAGGGGTTGAATTTCCAGAATAGGCGTTGGCGGGAGAGCATGGGGATACCTCCTTTTTTCATCATTATAGCATATTTTCTCTTGAGCGCAAGGAAAGCCCCTGCCATACTTGGCAGGGGCTTTCCGATCTTTATCCGATCACATTCTCACAGAATTTCATGATCATGGTGGCGACCCAACGGCGGCGGACTTTTTCGCCGGGGGTCAGGGCCCGGGCCTCATCCTCATTCAGAAGGTCCTTGGCCTCGGCCCAACTCATGGCATCCTGTGCATAGGGACTGACAATGTCCCGGTCAAGATATTTTTCCAGACTTTCACGGGCTGCAGTATCATAGCCCTTGTAATCGGCATAGCGGTATAGAATGGTGATCAGGTGTTCTTTGGTGACCAGCTCCTCCGGGCGGAAGGTGTTGTCCTCAAAGCCTGTGATGATCCCGGCCTCCACCGCCCAGCTTACCGCATCGCTGTACCACTGGCTATCGGGAACATCGGTGAAGCCGGAGGATGCTTTGGCGGTTGGTTTACCCTCTATACGGTGGAGGATCGTAACGAGCATGGCCCGGCTGGTCTCGGTCTCCGGCTCGAAGGTGTTTTCCGAGGTGCCGTTCATGAGGTCGTTTTCATAGACATAGACCACGGGATCCCGGTAGTCTGCATCATCCGGCACATCGACAAAGGGGAGGGGCGGCATGACCTCCACCACAGGGAGAACGAAGAATTGTGCGTTGATCGTTACGGGGCCGTTCGGCATGATAAAGGTGTAGGTCCCATCCTCCTGGAGGGTCAGCTTAAGTTCCTTACCCTGGCGGTCCTTTACCACCAGGGTATCCAGACCACAGCCGCCGTCGGGTTTGACCGTGATGGTCACCTTGTCCCCGCTTTCCGCCCGCTTGGGAGAGACGGTGACGGTGCCATGCTCAGAGGCGGCGGGTGGGGTAATGGAGTAGGTGTCGCTACGGCTGGAGGAGGAACTGCTGGAGGGACGGGATGGAGGAGGAGTGGGAGTGGAAGATGGTGTGGGTAAAGGCGAGGGCGAGGGAGTGGGAGTGGGAGTGGGAGTGGGAGTGGGAGTAGGTGAAGGTGAGGAAGTTGGGGCAGGAGTAGGAGTAGATGTAGGCGGGACCTCGCCTGTGGCGGGGATAGATTCCCCCTGAGTATAGCCGCAGACGGTACAGGAGTGTTCCTTCCACCCGGTCATTGTGGCAGCCGGTTCCTGCTTGACTGTCCAGCCGCCATAGGTATGGGAGGTCACGTCAGTTTTTTCACCGCAGACAGTGCAGGTGTGATAATGCTCGGAAGAGTTCCGTTCCCATGTGCTGCTGGGTGTGTGCCCAGTGGCGGGGATAATGCTTGTTCCTGTGGAAAGGACCTCTCCGCACCCGGCGCATTTGGTGCCGCCGCTCATGCCGGGCTGAGTGCAGGTGGGCAACGTGCCCTCTATGTCTACCGGGTCGTGGATGCGTTCAAAAATGAAGTCATTTTCTGGGGTAGTGGCATAAGTTTCGGCCACTGTGCCACAATAGCCAGAAATAGTAATATTTGATGGATTACTCGGCTTAT
>CANPNN010000130.1 GCA_947575475.1 uncultured Pseudoflavonifractor sp. | reverse complement strand
AGGCCCTGGAGCCCTGCCGCTGGGCGCTGACCCGGACGGGGTATGAGCTGCGGGTACGGCAGGGGCATTTGGAGGGGGTCGAGGGGGAGGCCAAGGGGCTTTTGGATACCGCCCGGAATGAAGTGGACCGGCTGTCCGCCCGGATGCTGCTGGGGCGCTATTACCTGGCGGCGGAGGAGAGGGAAAAGGCCCGGGAGCATTTGGAGTATGTGGTGGAGCATGGAGGGAAGCACCATTTCCGGCGGGATGCGGAGGAGCTGCTGGGAGTGACAAATGAAAAGTGAAGTGCTTTGCTTTATGGGGCGGGGGGAACGGATTGCCGCGGGCCCGTTGGGTCCTCGCAATGACGAGGGGGCGGGACGGTGCACCCGGCGGCTGCGCCCTGCGAGGGTCAAGGGCCGGACCGATGAGGACATCGGTCCCTACGGGGTAGGTTTTGTGGAGGAGGAAGGGGCGGGCGGATGATATCCGCCCCTACGAGGCCACCTGCCCAGGCGGCGGGGAGTTCAGCTGGGCCGCCCCTACCTGTGGGAAGAACAAAACAGGGCCAGCCCGGTTGGGCTGGCCCTGTCCTTTTTCTGGTTAGACGTTGAAGCGGAAGAGGACAATGTCGCCGTCCTTCATGACGTACTCCTTGCCCTCGGAGCGGACAAGGCCCTTTTCTTTTGCGGCGGTCATGGAGCCGCAGGCCTTCAGGTCCTCAAAGGCCACCACCTCGGCCCGGATAAAGCCCCGCTCAAAGTCGGTATGGATCTTGCCGGCGGCCTGGGGGGCCTTGGTGCCGTTTTTGATGGTCCAGGCCCGGCACTCATCCTCGCCGCCGGTGAGGTAGGAGATGAGGCCCAGAAGGGTGTAGCTGGCCTTGATGAGACGGTCCAAGCCGCTTTCCGCGATACCCAGGTCGTCCAGGAACATTTTCTTTTCTTCCTCATCCAGCTCGGCGATCTCCGCTTCCAGCTTGGCGCAGACGGGGATCACCTGGGCGCCCTCCCGGGCCGCCAGGTCGGAGACCTGCTTGTAGTAAGGGTTGTCATTGGGGGCGGTGAAGCCCTCCTCGTCCAGGTTGGCGGCGTAGATGACGCTCTTGAGGGAGAGCAGTTCGCTGGTGGCGATGAGGGCCGCTTCGTCCTCGTCGCAGTCAAAGCTGCGGGCGGAGTTGCCTTGGTTGAGCCAATCCTTCAGACGGGCGAAAAGCTCGGCCTCCCTAAGGAATTTTTTGTCCCCCTTGGCGGCTGTCTCCGCCTTCTTGATGCGGCGGTCTACCATCTCTATGTCAGCCATGATCAGCTCCATATCGATGGTGGAAACGTCCCCCAAGGGGTCTACGGGCACATTGGTGGAGGTGTCGGCCACCACGTGCATGATGTTCTCGTCGTCAAAGCAGCGCACCACATGGACGATGGCGTCGCACTCCCGGATGTTGGCAAGGAATTTATTGCCCAGGCCCGCCCCCTGGCTGGCCCCCTTCACAAGGCCCGCGATGTCCACGAACTCGATGACGGCGGGGGTGGTCTTTTTGGGGTGGTAAAATTCGCTGAGCCAAGTCAAACGGCTGTCGGGAACGGCCACCACCCCCACGTTGGGGTCGATGGTACAGAAGGGGTAGTTGGCGCTCTCCGCCCCGGCGTTGGTAATGGCGTTAAATAGGGTGGATTTGCCCACGTTGGGCAGGCCCACGATTCCTAATTTCATATGAAAAGCCCTCTTTCGATGGTGTTCTTGCCATATTATATCCGAAGCGGAGGAAAAAGGCAAGACATTCAGGCTGTTCTGTGGTATAAATAGAGGAAAGGAGGGGATGGGTATGAGCGTTCCGCTGTTCGCATGGTGCCTTGGGGCCAGCGTGCTGGGGTTTGCGCTGATGGGCTTTGATAAAAGACAGGCCAGAAGAGGCGGGCGGCGGGTGCCGGAAAAGCAGTTTTTTCTTGTGGCTGCACTGGGCGGAACAGCAGGAGCGATTTTGGGGATGTACGCCTTTCATCACAAGACCCGGCACTGGTATTTTAAGTGGGGATTGCCCGCCATTGCGCTTGTTCAGCTGGGGCTTGTGTGGTTTTGGTGGGAGTATGGGGCGGAGCTTTTATAGACATGGTGGGGCGGGCCGGTGAGGACACCGGCCCCTACGGTTGGGAAAAAGGCCCCGGTCGGATGACCGGGGCCCCTCTTTTTATCTTTCGGTGATGATCATTTCGCCGGGGGCGTTGGAGGCCTCAGAGATAATAAGAGTCTTGTCGGCGGGCAGATCCTCCTCCGGAGCTATGGACTCCGCAGGCTGGGGCTGGGACCAGACAGAGGCCAATTCTTCTGCCTTCTGGGGGTCGGCCTTGCTCTCATCCAAGGGCAGGGTGAACAGGGCCACATCCGCCTTGGCGGTGATGGCTCCCGTTCCCTCGTCAAAGCCGAACAGCTCCGCGCTGGGGGGAATGTGGGTGCCGGGGTAGACCGCTAAATAGACGGTGTGGTCGGCAAAAGGCTCCACATTGTCGCACTCAAAGAGGTAGTAGAGCACCCCCTCCTGGGCAAAGGTACAGGCGCCGCCGTCCAAGGTCCAAGCGTTGAGCTGCCACGGGGCGTAGCCCTCCACCAAGGGAGAGACGGTCAGGTCGGGCACGTCCTCCTCGATGGCAGCGGCGTCGGTCCGGGCATAGGCCAGAACGGCGTAGGTCTTGTCCTGGGCCACGCCGCCCTCCAGCGCCTCCACCCGGCTCAGGCCCTCGCCGCTGACCAGACCCATAAGGGTCACCTTGTAGTCCCCCACGACCTTCGTTTCATTTACGGCAACGGCCTCGGCGCTCTCAAAGGCGGCGGCCAGGGCCTGGTTTCCCGCATGTTGGGCCACGTCCTGAGGGCGCAGCATCACTACGGCGGCATAGGCGGTGACGCTGAGGGCGGCCACGGCGGCCGCCACAAGTCCGATTCTCCAAGTTCCTTTTTTCATGGTTTTCTTCTCCCTTTCTTGGGCCAGCTTCCCAAGGCGCGCCATAGTCCGGTCCGGAAAATCGGGGGAGAAGGGGACGGCGTCCACCTGGGCGCGGTATTCCTCCTTGTTCATGCTTCTTCCTCCTTTAATAGGCTCCGCAGGCGTTCCCGCCCGCGGGAGAGCCGGGTCCCCACGGTGGGGACGGGCAGCGCCAGCAGTCTGGCGATCTCCTTGATAGAATAGCCCTCGTAATAATAGAGATGGATCACGGCGCTGTACGCTTCGGGCAGGGAGCGGACAGCGGAAAGGAGGGGGCCGTAGTCAGGGCTTTCCGCGGCGGCGTCTTGCACTTCGTCCAGAGGGGCGTCGTCACGCCTTCTCCGGCGCAGGTCGCTGGCGCGGTTCAGGGCGGAGCGGAGCAGCCAGGCCTTCTCGTGCTCCCTGTCCCGGAAACGGGGAGCGTGGGTCAGTACCCGGAGAAAGACGTCCTGGACCGCGTCCTCGGCATCGGCGGGGGTGGATACTCTGGTAAGAGCGGCCCGAAGGAGCATGGGGCTGTATGTCTCCACCATTCGCCGAAGGTCCGCTTCGGTAAGGGCTTCTGCCACGGGTATCATCTCCTTTCACCCATAACACGTTTGAGGGGGGGAATATTTTTCAGGGGAGGAAAATTTTTTCGGCAAAAACGGCCCCCTTCCGGAGGCCGCTTTCGTTAGTCCTTTTTTTCTAATTTTCGCTTGGTGCCGTCGGGATTCAGGATGACGGTATTGTCCAGGTGACCCTGGAGGCTCTGCTTCACCGCATCCACATACTCCCGGCGAAGGACGGCCTGCTCGGCCTTCTCCGCCTCGGTCAGACCCTCCGGGGTCCGGGATTTTTGGGCCAGAGCGTTGATACGGGCAATTTTTTCATCTGTTATCATCTTATAGATACCTCTCCATCACAATCATGGTGCGGCCCTTTTTGGACAGGCCGCTGACCTCCTTCAAAACACACTTGCCAAGGCCCCGGCAGGTCATCACGTCCCCCTCGTTCACCGTCCGGTCAGCCTTCACACAGGGGCGGTGGTTCAACTCCACCCGGCCCGCCGAAATGAGGTCGGCGGCCTTGCCCCGGCTGGTGGAGAAACCGGTGGAGAGCACCGCGTCCAAGCGGAGGGAGCTGACCGTATCCCGGACCAGCCTGACCTGCTTTTCCGGGGGGGCGATGTCAGAAAGGGGGATCTCCTCCACCCGCAGACGGGCCCGTCCCGCCCCGGTCAGGTTTTGCAGAAGATAGGGGGATAATTCCCGGAACACCAAAATATCGCAGACCCCGCTTCCCACCAAAATGTCCCCCACCTTTTCCCGGTCCAGGCCCTGGCCCAGGATGGAGCCTAAAAAATCCCGGTGGGTCAGCTTGTCGTCAGACTGCCAGCGGCAGCGCAGGGCGGTGAAGGGGGGCTCCCAGGTTTCCTCCTCCTGCCAGTCGGGGAGGAAGGCGCAGACCTTGCGCTCGGCGTCGGGGAAGCCCCCGGACCAAAGGTGGCGGGGGGTTCCGGCGGCGGAGATGAGCCGCTGGGCCGCCTCCTGCTGGGCGGGGGAGAGGAAGGGGGTGGCGGCGGGGA
>CANPNN010000129.1 GCA_947575475.1 uncultured Pseudoflavonifractor sp. | reverse complement strand
TCCGGGAAGAGCGCTGGAACGCCATGATCGAGAAGTGGCACGAGAAGTACCTGGAGGATCACCCCGACATGGATCAGTTCCTGGAGGAGATCACCTACAAGTTCCAGAAGAAGATCGTCAAGCAGTGGCTCCTGGAGGGCCACCGGGTGGACGGCCGGGCCAAGAATGAGATCCGGCCCCTGGGCGCCGAGGTGGGCGTTCTGCCCCGGGTCCACGGCTCCGGCCTCTTTACCCGGGGCCAGACCCAGGTCCTCTCCGTCTGTACCCTGAACACCCTGGCTGCCTCTCAGAAGCTGGACACCATCTGGGAGGAGGAGGAGCGGCGGTACATGCACCACTACAACTTCCCCTCCTACTCCGTGGGCGAGGCCCGGGCCGCCCGGTCCACCAACCGCCGGGAGAAGGGCCACGGCGCCCTGGCCGAGCGGGCGTTGGAGCCGGTCATCCCCAGCGAGGAGGAGTTTCCCTACGCCATCCGGGTGGTCTCTGAGGTCTTGAGCTCCAACGGCTCCACCTCTCAGGGCTCCATCTGCGGCTCCACCCTGGCCCTCATGGACGCGGGTGTGCCCATCAAGGCCCCCGTGGCCGGCATCTCCTGCGGCCTGATCCAGGACGACGACGGCGGCTTCACCACCTTTATCGACATCCAGGGGGTGGAGGATTTCCACGGCGAGATGGACTTCAAGGTGGCCGGCACCAAGGCGGGCATCACCGCCATCCAGATGGACATCAAGAATGACGGTCTTTCCCACGCCATCATCAAGGAGGCCCTGGACATCACCCGTGACGCCCGGTACGCCATCCTGGACGAGATCATGCTCCCCTGCATCGACAAGCCCCGTCCCGAGGTGAGCCGTTACGCCCCCAAGATGCTGACCATGAAGATCAACGTGGACAACATCCGGGACGTGATCGGCAAGGGCGGCAGCGTGATCCAGAAGATCACCGCCGAGTCCGGCGCCCAGATCGACATTGAGGAGGACGGCACCATCCACATCGCCTCCCCCGACGCCGAGAAGTGCGACATCGCCAAGAAGATGATCGAGACCATCGTCTTCGTCCCCGAGGTGGGCCAGCTTTACTACGGCAAGGTGGTCCGGATCATGGCCTTCGGCGCCTTTGTGGAGCTTGCCCCCGGCAAGGACGGCATGGTCCACATCTCCAAGCTGGCCGAGCGCCGGGTGGAGAAGGTGGAGGATGTGGTGAACATCGGCGACATGATCTGGGTGAAGGTCACCGAGATCGACGAGAAGGGCCGGGTGAACCTGAGCTACAAGGACGCTCTCCGGGAGATGGAAAAGAACCCCGGACTGAAGAAGTAAAACGGAAACCAAAAGGGCCATCCCAAAGACTTGGGATGGCCCTTTTTTCTGCTATCAAACCCACCACTCTGGCGTTAAATCTCCCAATGTAACGACCCGTTCTTTTTCGTAGTCCAGTAGTACCTCAACACTTCGATATTCCTCCGGCATGAGCTGGACCATCAGCTCCCGGCAGGCACCGCAGGGCGGGCCTACCTGACCGTCGGGCATGAGGGCCAGAACCCGCTTGACGGCGTGTTCCCCTTCGGTAAGCATATGGAAAATAGCATTCCGCTCGGCGCAGATGCCCAAGGTACAGCTTGTGTCTACGCAGACGCCGGTATAGATTTTTCCCGACCCGGAGAGGATGGCGGCGGCGACTCCACCTGCGCTCACATAGGGGGAAATATCCCTGCCGTTCTGTACGGCTTTGGCCGCTTGGTATAGAGCGTTCCAAACTGCGTCCATTTTCACCATTCCTCCCATATTGGAATAAGAAAAGTATACCACATTTCCTGCCCTGTGTGATATACTAAAATATACTGTTTTCGGAAGGGAGGATCTTTATGGACAAGCTCACCGTCGGCATTCTGGCCCATGTGGACGCGGGCAAGACCACCCTGTCCGAAGCCCTCCTTTACCGGGGCGGCGCCCTCCGCAAGCTGGGGCGGGTGGACCACGCCGACGCCTTCCTGGATACCGACGCTTTGGAGCGGGAGCGGGGCATTACCATCTTTTCCAAGCAGGCGGTTTTGCCGCTGAAAGATATAGAATTGACCCTTCTGGATACCCCCGGCCATGTGGACTTTTCCGCCGAGGCTGAACGGACCCTGTGTGTGCTGGACTGCGCTATTTTGGTGGTCTCCGGGCCTGACGGTCCTCAGGGACACACCTTGACCCTCTGGAAGCTGTTGGAGCGGCACAGGGTGCCCACGTTCCTTTTCCTCAATAAGATGGACCAGCCGGGGGTGGACAAGGCCGCTCTGCTGGAGAAACTTCACGCCGCCCTCTCCCCCGCCATTCTGGACTGGGACACTCACGGTACGGCCCCCTTCTGGGAGGAGGCCGCCCTGGGGGATGAGGAGGCGCTGGAGGAGTATATGGAGAGGGAGAGCCTTACCCACGAGACCCTTCGGCGGCTCATCGGGGAGAGGAGGATATTCCCCTGCCTTTTTGGCTCCGCTTTGAAGGTGGAGGGGGTGGATGAGCTTTTGGAGGCTCTCTCCCGCTATGCCCCCCGGCCCTTGCGGGACAAGGACTTTGCCGCCCGGGTCTTCAAGATTTCCCGGGACCCCCAGGGGGCCAGGCTCACCCATATGAAGATTACGGGAGGCTCTCTGCGGGTCCGCTCGGTCCTGCCCATGGGGGAGGGGACGGAGAAGGTGGCGGAGATTCGTGTCTACTCCGGGGCCAAGTATACGCCTGTGGAGGAGGCCCCGGCGGGCACGGTCTGCGCCGTTAGCGGGCTTGCCGCCACCTATCCGGGACAGCCCCTTGGAGCGGAAGGGCCTTGGGCTCCGCCTGCCCTGGAGCCTGCCCTGGCCTATCAACTGATCCTGCCCGAGGGGGCCGAAGCCCACGCTGTCCTTCCCAAGCTGCGGCTGCTGGCGGAGGAGGACCCCCGGCTCCATCTGGAGTGGAAGGAGGAACTGGGGGAGATCCATCTGCGGCTCATGGGCCAGGTCCAGGCGGAGGTGCTCAAGAGGATCATTTTGGACCGTTTCGGCCTGGATGTGGACTTTGGGCCAGGCAACATCGTCTACGCGGAGACCATCGCCGCTCCGGTGGAGGGGGTGGGGCATTTTGAGCCTTTGCGCCACTATGCTGAGGTCCATATCCTGATGGAGCCGCTGCCAGAGGGCAGTGGACTCCGGGTCGATACGGTATGCTCTGAGGATGTGCTGGACCGCAACTGGCAGCGGCTCATTCTGACCCATCTGACGGAGAAAGCGCACCGGGGAGTCCTCACCGGGGCGCCGATCACGGATATGAAGCTGACCCTGGTCTCCGGGCGGGCCCATGAGAAGCATACCGAGGGGGGCGATTTCCGCCAAGCCACCTATCGGGCGGTGCGGCAGGGCCTGCGAAAGGCCAAAAGCATCCTTCTGGAGCCGTGGTATTCCTTCCGCCTGGAGCTGCCCCAGGCCAATTTGGGACGGGCTTTGGCGGATCTCCAGCGCATGGGGGGCGAGACCCAGCCGCCCCAGAGCGTGGGAGAGGAGGCCGTGCTCACCGGCGGCGCGCCCGTGTCTCAGCTTCGGGATTACGCCGCCCAGGTGGCGGCCTATACCAAGGGAAGAGGGCGGCTGGCCTGCATTCCCGGCCCCTACCGGCCCTGTCCGGAGCAGGAGGCCGTTGGGGCGCAGCTGGGCTATGACCCGGACGGGGATACGGAGAACCCCACCGGATCCATCTTCTGCGCCCACGGCGCAGGCTACTATGTGCCCTGGGATGAGGTGGAGGAGCACATGCACCTGCCCCTCTCCACAGCGGAGAAGCTGGTGTGCGCGCAAGTCTCTGCCGGTCCGGAGAGGGTCCCTGCCAGAAGGGCCGCCGTCTCGGGCAGTCTGGAGGAGGACAGGGAGCTGAAGGCCATCTTTGAAAAGACTTATGGGGCGGTGAAGCCCCGGTCCTTTGAACCGCCTCCCAAGCCCCGGCGCACCAGTCTGGCCGGGGGGGCGAGGACCATTCCCTCCGCCCCCGAGGGACCGGAGTATCTGCTGGTGGACGGGTACAACATGATCTTTGCCTGGGAGGAGCTGAAGGCCCTGGCCCAGCAGGACCTGTCCGCCGCCCGGAAGACGCTGGCGGACATCTTGAGCAACTATCAGGGGTTTCGGAAAAACCGGATCATTTTGGTCTTTGACGCCTACAAGGTACCCCAGGGGACTGGGTCGGTGACAAAGTACCACAATATCCACATCGTCTACACCAAGGAGGCCGAGACGGCGGACAGTTACATCGAAAAGGCCAGCTACCGCCTGTCCAGGGAGGGGAACAACCGGGTCCGGGTGGCCACCTCCGACGGGCCGGTGCAGTTTATCATTCTGGGCCATGGGGCCTTGCGGCTCTCCGCCCAGGACCTGCGCTCTGAGGTGGAGCAGGCCCGGGGGGAGATCGCCGCTATTTTGCGGAGAAACAACCTGAAGCTGCCCCAAAGCCCGGTCAAAGAGGCGTTTGAACGGGCGGAGGGGAAAATTAAAAATTAAAAGTTCTCTGTATGGCCGAAGAA
>CANPNN010000128.1 GCA_947575475.1 uncultured Pseudoflavonifractor sp. | reverse complement strand
GCAGAAGGCGTCCACCACATAGAGCTTCTTGCCGGAGAGCTCCTTCAGGGCGATGTCCTTCACGGCCTTCCAGGTCTCGGGGGAGGCGGGGTGGTTGTCGTTCTTATACTCGTCAGAGGTCCACCACACGGTGTCCCTGGAGGTATCATCCATAACGATAAACTTATCCTTGGGGGAGCGGCCGGTATAGATGCCGGTCATCACATTGACAGCGCCCAATTCACTGACCTGGCCCTTATCATAACCGGTGAGAGAGGGGTCCATCTCCGCCTCAAAGAGCTGCTCGTAGGTGGGATTGTAGACGATCTCTTTGATCCCAGTGATGCCCAGCTTTTCCAGACCATAGGTTTCCATAGATAGTTCCTCCTTAAAAAATATACTTATTTAAGGCAGCGCTTACCCCCCGCTGCCGGGGTTGCGCGGGTCAAAGTACACGGGGCAGAAAGGAAGGCACCTCCCCGCCCAGTATAAGTATATCACACTGTGTCAAGAAGTTCCATCCCTTTTTGTAGTTTTTTTCACATTCTTTTTCAAAAAAACGCCCGGCCTTTTGGCCGGGCGGCTCCCTGTTCCGGTCTACTCCTGCTGCAGCGTCCCACGCCGGGCGGCCTCTGACAGGAATTCCAGGAAGGTAAATGCCTGCTGAGACAGCTTTTCCCCATGGTTCCGGATCAGGCCGATGGGGATCCGGATGGGCGGGTCCACGGGGATCCCCACCACATCCTTATCCCCTTTCATGCACTGGCGCAGGAAGGCCTCCATCAGGAAGGCCCCGGCGTTGTAGGTCTGGATATACTGGCGGATCAGGGTGAGCTGATTGCTCTGAAGCAGGATATTGGGGGATATGCCCGCCTCGGCAAACCGCTGGTTCACCAGGGTGCCGATCTGGTAGGAGGTGGCCCGCATCATAATGAGCCGCTCCCCCTCCAGCTCCTCCACCTTCACCTTTTTGGCCCCGGCCAGCCGATGGTCCCGGCTGACGCAGAAGAGCAGAGAGGTCTCCATCAGTGGCATCCAGAGGAAATCGGTGGCGGCCTGGCTGTTCTCGATGATGATGGCCATGTCGATCTGGTGGTTCTGAAGCTGGCGGATGGACTCGATGGAGCCGTATTCGTACATCTCCAGGGCGATCTCGGGATGGCGGCGGTGGAACTGGTTAAAAATAGGCAGAAAGAGGAAGGTGCTGATCATGGGGGATACCCCGATGCGGATGGGGTGGCGCTGCATTCCCAATCCCCGGAGCTTGGCGTCCAGATCGTCGGTCTGCTCCAGCAGGACCTTGGCCCGCTCGTAGAGAAACTCCCCCTCCTTGGTGAGAATGAGCCGGTTTTTCTCCCGGTAGAACAGGGCCAGGGCATAGGTGCTCTCCAAAGTCTTGATGGCAGCGGAGATGGAGGGCTGGGTAATGTGCAGATTGTTGGCCGCCCGGGTGACGCTCCCGGCGTCGCACACCTCGCAGAAATACCGGAGTTGATTCAGCCGAAGCTCGTTCATCCCAGTCCCTCCTTTTTTCAGTATCCAATTAAGCATTATAATAACATTCCCGCCTATTTGCAACCGTCTTTCTCCCCCATTTTTAGCTGTTTTGCACACATTGGTGCTCTCTATTTTTAACTTATAGAAAAAAACTATGGATTTTCTGATATTTTAGTATTTTACTTTAGTTTGCCATGGGTTTAAGATAAGGTTATCTCAGATTTCCCCGCTACAGATAAAATAAAAGGAGGCGTCCCTATGCGAAAAGACAGCGATCTTTTGGGTGAGTTGTCCATTCCGGACGATGTGTATTATGGCGTTCAGACCCTTCGAACCCTGACAATGTTTCCCCCCTCCAAAGAGGTCATCGGTCAGTTCCCCAGTTTTATTTTCAGCATGGGCGCTATCAAAAAGGCTTGCGCCCTGGTGAACGAGGATCTGGGGCTCCTCCCGCCCGATATGAGCCGCGCCATCTGTATGGCTTGCGACGAGGTCATGGAGGGAAAGTTCAACGATCAGTTTGTACTGGATATGCTCAGCGGGAACGACTTTGCCCCCATCCATATGAATTTCAACGAGGTCATCGCCTGCAGGGCCAATGAGCTTTTCTGCGGCGAGATGGGCTTTTCCCGGATCCAGCCCAACACCCACGTGAACATGGGGCAGTCCACCTGCGACACCACCTACACCGCCGCCCGCTTTGCCCTGTACCTGGAGCTGCAGAAAGTGACCGCCGCCCTCGCCAAATTGAAGGACGCCTATCAGGGTATCGCGGACAAGTATCGAAACCAGGTAAAGGTGTCCCACACCTGCTTCCAGGACGCCTCCCCCATTGCCGTCGGCCAGTTTTACGACGCCTCGGTCTTCTTCCTCCAGCGGCAGATCGAGCTGCTGGAGCCTCTGCTGGAGGAATCCCTGGAGCACAGCATCGGCTATACCGTCATTGGAACCGGACTTGGTTCCTACCAGGGCTTTCACGAAAAGATCAATCCAGTTTTGGCCGGTATTTGGGGCGCCCCGGTCCATTTCTCCCGTTGTCCCTTTGACGACCGCCAGTATGCCGACTATTTCCTGCGGGTATCGGCAGCTCTGAAATCCGCCATCACCGGCGTGTCCAAGATGGCCCGGGATATCCGGGTCATGTCCAGCGGTCCCCGGGCCGGCTTTGCCGAGATCACCATTGCTCCGGTGCAAAACGGTTCCTCCTTCTTCCCCGGAAAGGTAAATCCCTCTCTGGCTGAGCTGGTCAACATCGCCTGCTACCAGGTGTGCGGCTGCGATCTGAGCATCACTATGGCTGTGGAGGCCGGGGAGCTGGACTGCTCCCCCTGGTATCCCGTCTTTACGGTAAATACCCTCAACGAGGCCTCCTACATCTACCGCACCGTAGAGGCCTTTGCGGAAAAATGTGTATCTACCATCCAGCTCAATGAAGCTCTAAACCGGGAGAAAGCGGAAAAATCCCTTGGCATGGCCTCCGCCGCCTCCGCCCTCTTTGGCTATAAAAACGCCACCAAGGTAGCCCGCTACGCCTCCGAGCATGATATACCGGTAAAGGATGCAGTCGTACAGCTTGGCCTTATGGAGCAGGAACAGGCCTACGAGATATTTGATCCGCTGACCCTCACGGATATGGAGAAAAGCAGCGCTCTGATGAGCTCCTCCGCCCGTGACGACCGGTATTGACAGTCTGGTCCTCTTCGGAAAGGAAGTGAGGTAACGGCAAATTCTCCCCGAAAATGCTCAAAAATGCAAACAACAGAGAAATAGGAGGTAAGTCATGGCTACTCTGAATCCTGCGCTGGAACCCAAGAAAAGAAAGGAACGGCATCCCTTTTTTGCTCTGATCCTGATCCTTCTTGTCATTGCGGTCCTCGGCAACTTTATCCCCAGCGGCCAGTATATCCGGGAAACCGTGGACGGCATCACCCGGGTGGACCCCCAGAGCTATACTGTCATCGACAAGCTGTACACCAGCGTGTCCATGTTCTTTGAATCCTTCCACTACGGCGTGGTGAATACCGCCAGCCTCATGTCCCTGATGTTCTTCGTGGGCTTTGGCTTCCATGTCCTTCAGGAGATCAAGCTGCTGGATACCGCCATCTACAAGCTCTCCGGGGTATTGAAAAAGGTGCCCTTCCTGGTGGTATGCCTGGTCCTCATGTCGGTCTTCATCGTCATCATGTGGTTCACCGGCCTGTATGATCTGGCGGTGGTCTTTATTCCAATGGTAGTGCCCCTGGTCCTTGCCCTGGGCTATGACGTGATGACCGGTGCGGCCCTGGTCCTTGTGGCCTGTTCCGTAGGCTTTACCGCCGCGCTGGCCAACCCCTGGTTCACCGGTATCGCCCAGCCCATTGCTGAACTGCCCCTGTACTCCGGCATGGGCTATCGCGCCATCTGTACTCTGGTCCTGCTGATCCCCGGCCTTATTTATCTGATGGCTTATGCCAAAAAGGTCAAAGCCGATCCCAGCAAATCCATCCTGGCCGATACCGAGATGCCCTATGAGGCGGTGGATGAAAATGCCAACCTCCAGTTCACCCCCCGTTTGATCCTAGCCGGCATTGCGTTCCTGGTCATCTTTATCTATATGATCTACGGCTGTCTGCAGCTGGAGTTCAGCTATCCCCAACTCTCCGCCTGCTTCGCCGCCATTGGCATCGTATGCGCCCTCATCATGGGAAAGGGTCTCAATGACATCTGTCAGCTTATGTCTGACGGCATGAAGTCCATGTTCATGGCCGCCGCCGTCATGGTCTTTGCCCGGTCGGTGCTCTACATCATGGACCAGATCCTCATCACCGACACTATCATCTACGCCCTGTCCTTCGTGGTCCGTGCCCTGCCCAACTGGCTGGCCGCCGTGGGGATCTTTATTCTGCAGACCATCATCAACTTCTTCATCCCCTCCGGCTCCGGTCAGGCCGCCATCACCATGCCCATCATGATCCCCCTGGCCGACATGGCCGGTATCTCCCGTCAGGTCTGCTGTCTGGCCTCCCAGTTCGGCGACGGTCTGTCCAATTTCATCTGGCCCACCGTGGGTTCCCTTCTGGCTGTTCTTGCCGGGTCCAGCATCCCCTACAGCA
>CANPNN010000127.1 GCA_947575475.1 uncultured Pseudoflavonifractor sp. | reverse complement strand
AGCACCTGGACGTGCGGACCATCACCATGGGGGTGTCTCTGCTGGACTGCTGCGATCCGGACCCCAAAGCGGCCTGCGAGAAGATCTATGAGAAGATCGTCCGCTCGGCCAAAGACCTGGTGAAAACCGGGGAGGATATCGAGGCTGAGTTCGGGATCCCCATCGTCAACAAGCGTATCTCTGTGACCCCCATGGCCCTGGTGGCGGGGGCCTCCCGGTGCGAGGACTATACCCCCTTCGCCGTGGCCCTGGATAAGGCCAGGGCCGAGACGGGGGTCAACTTTATCGGCGGCTTCTCGGCCCTGGTGCAGAAGGGCATGACCCCCGCCGATGAAAGGCTCATCCGCTCCATCCCCTCCGCCCTCAGCGAGACCGAGCTGGTCTGCGGCAGCGTCAATGTGGGCTCCACCAAGGCGGGGATCAATATGGACGCAGTGGCCCTCATGGGCCGGACCATCAAGGAGTTGGCGGCAAAGACAGCCGACGCCGCCGGCTTCGGCTGCGCCAAGCTGGTGGTGTTCTGCAACGCCGTGGAGGATAACCCCTTCATGGCCGGCGCCTTCCACGGGGTGTCCGAGCCCGACCGGGTCATCAATGTGGGAGTCTCCGGCCCCGGGGTGGTGTACCACGCCCTCCAAAGCGTGAAGGGTGCCCCCTTCGACGTGGTGGCCGAGACGGTGAAGAAGACCGCCTTCCGCATCACCCGCATGGGCCAGCTGGTGGCCCAGGAGGCCAGCCGCCGGCTGGGGGTGCCCTTCGGCATTGTGGATCTCTCCCTGGCCCCCACCCCCGCCATCGGGGACAGCGTGGCCCGGATCCTGGAGGAGATGGGGCTGGAGACCTGCGGCACCCACGGCACCACGGCGGCCCTGGCCCTTCTCAACGACGCGGTGAAGAAGGGGGGCGTCATGGCCTCCTCCAGCGTGGGGGGCCTCTCCGGAGCCTTTATCCCGGTCAGCGAGGACGAGGGCATGATCGCCGCCGCCCAGTCGGGGACCTTGTGCCTTGATAAGCTGGAGGCCATGACCTGTGTGTGCTCGGTGGGCCTTGACATGATCGCCGTTCCCGGCGACACCACCGCTGAGACCATCTCCGCCATCATCGCCGACGAGGCCGCCATCGGCATGGTCAACTCCAAGACCACGGCGGTGCGCCTCATCCCCGCCCCCGGCAAAAAGGTGGGGGACACAGTGGAGTTTGGAGGGCTGCTGGGCTCTGCCCCGGTAATGCCCGTCCATCCGGAATCCAGCGCCGGTTTCGTCCATCGGGGAGGCCGTATCCCGGCCCCCATGCAGAGCCTGAAAAATTGATGGAAATTTCTTTCAACCGCCCCGCCCCCTTGAAAAGGGAGGCGGGGCGGAGTACAATGGGGAAAACCGGCAAATGACCGAAAGGACAGCCTTTTTGCCATATCTATTGAAGGGAGAGGGAGAGGACATCATGAGGAAGGATCGGATTTTGAGCGCGGCGCTGGCCCTGCTGCTGGCGGTAGGGGCCTGTATGCCGCAGGCCTCGGCTGTCATTTCGGAGGTCAAGTGGGAGAAGGAGCCTGCCTCCTGGGCCTTGGAGCAGATGGAGGACCTGGCGGACGGGGGTATTTTGGGACAGGGGACCTATAATCCCACCGTCATCGTGACGCGGGGGCAGTTTTGCTATTTTATGGTCAATATCATCCACCGGGAGGGGAGGCGGGACCTTTTAAGCGCGGCCGCCCCCATGCCTGTGAACTATTTTGAGGACGTCGCCAGCGAGGACGGCTTCGGCGGGCGGTACAATGTGTACACAGCGGCAGCCTACGGCCTTACCGAGGGAGCGCTGGTGGACGGCAAGCGGCTGGCAGACTGTGACAACAACCTGACAAGAGAGCAGGCCGCCAAGATGATGTGCGCCCTTGTGGATGCCCTGGAGAAGTACACCGGGGCAAAAATCAACGAGACGGAAGCCCCCAGAACCTTTGCGGACGCGGGCTCCATCAGCCCCTGGGCCAAGGAGTCGGTGGACCGGGCCTCCGCTCTGGGACTTTTGAAGGGGGACGAGGCAGGCCGCTTCAATCCCCAGGGTATCCTTACCTTCCAGGAGGCCTGCGTCATGCTGGACCGGGCCTTCCGGGCGGCGGAGGAGGCCAACCGGAGCCGGGAGGAGGCGCTGGGGATCCAGCACCTGAACTCCGGGCTGGAGGTGGAGGCAGAGTGGGTGCTTCACACCAGCGGGGAGCTGTATCTGCTGGAGCGGAACGGAAAGCGCTCCGTCCTCCAAATCAGGGGCCGGGACGCGGAAGTCCCCTGCATCCGGGTGGAGTCCTTTGACGGAAACGGCGATTCCGCCGGGATCAAGGACATCCCCGTGGAGCTGGATTTCTGTGCCGGGTTTTACGAGGGGGAGGAGGCCTATTACCTGGCCTTCGGACAGGACAACATGGAGGAGAACGACGGTAAGGAAGTCTACCGCGTCGTCCGCTACGACAAGAACTGGAACCGGCTGGCCGCCGCCTCTGTGACAGGCGGGGAGAGCTATACTACCCAGCCCTACCGCGCCACTAGCCATGTGGCCATGGCGGAGGAAAACGGAACGTTGATCCTCCATGCCTCCCGGCAGCGGTACCTCACGCCCAAGGACGGCCTGCGCCATCAGTCCAACATCACCATCAAGATCCGCACCTCGGACATGCGCGTTTTGTATGTAAGCCCTTCCTTCCCCGGCAACCATGTCAGCCACTCCTTCGCCCAGTATGTGGTTTTTGACGGGGGAGAGCCGGTCTACGCCGACCATGGGGACGCCTATCCCCGGGGCTTTGCCCTGAATCTGGACACCGCCACCGGGTATGGGAAGGAGATGAATTTCTTCCCCTTCTCCGGCGAGATCGGGGACAACGCCACCTACGCCATCCCCGGCGGGTTTGGCGTCAGCGCGGACAACTACCTCTTTGCCGGGGCCTCCTCCCCCCAGAAGGGGAACGACAAGATGGAGTACGCCAACGCCTTCCTGGCGGTGATCCCCAAGGCGGGGTATCCCAACAGCACACCGGAGATCAAGTGGCTCACCAGCCTCCCTTCCAATGGGGAGGAGTATGTACGCCAGATCAATATGACCCAGCTTAATAATAATACCTTTGTGGTCATGTGGCAGACGGAGAAGCAGTCCGACCGGACCGTCATGGGGGATTTCGGAGACTTTTACTATGCCGTCTTTGACGGTCAGGGCGAGCAGATCGGACAGACAAAGACCCTGCCGGACTTCATGGCCCCCAACGTGGACCCCGCCGTCATCGGCAGCCGCATCTGCTGGGTCCGGCCCGAGGCGGGGCCCTACGGTGTGTTCGGAAACAGCCGTTCCCGCCATCTGAAGGTCTATGAGCTGGACGTGACCCCCCTGGGGCCCTCTGCGGACACTGTGATGCCCATCCCCACAGAGCCCCCGGGACCTGCGGAGACCCCTGACCCGGTGAAGCCGGAAAAGCCGGCGGAGCAGGGCCCTGCCTCCACCGTGCTGCCCGAGGACGGACTCACCGACGTCTACTGTAAGAACCTGGGAGATGGGCAGTGGCTGAAGCTGGAGGTGGTGGACGGGGATACCATCCGCCTGACAGGCAGTATGTCCGCCCTGCCCGATTATTACAATTATGTGGTCCTCCAGGCCTATGGGGAGCAGGCCGAGGTCCCTCTGGTGCTGGGGGAGACCTTCTCTCTGGAGGCCGCCATTGACGTCCGGGAGTTTAACCGGAAGTATCAGGAGGGGGACCTCTACTATGTGACCGCCATGGTCTGCCAGAACCACAGGCCCGGAAATGGGAATCTGGCGGGAATATCCTTCGACGGGGCCAGGGTCTCCCTGCACCCCGACGGGGCCGGCGGCTGTACCCTCTGGGTCATGGAGTGAGGAAAAGGGAGCCGGACAACATCCGGCTCCCTTTTTTGAAGAGAAAAATTGGCAAACCCTCCACAAAATTCTTTCCAAATTTTCAGGGTTGGTGTATACTATAGCTAACCCTAAAATTTATTTGGGAGGTCAACGATATGCTTCATCTTGATTTGTCCAATGTCTCATCCTTTTTGCCCGATGGCTGGCGGACAGGGGAGAAGAAGGCCCTGGAGATGGCCCATGATAAGGTCCTGCAGGGCACCGGCGCGGGCAGCGATTTTCTGGGCTGGGTCCGTCTCCCTGCCGACTATGATAAGGAGGAGTTTGCCCGGATCAAAAAGGCGGCGGAGAAGATCCGCGGTCAGTCCCAGGCCCTGGTGGTCATCGGCATCGGCGGCAGCTACCTGGGGGCCCGGGCGGTCATCGAGACCCTGACCTCCAACAACTTCAACCTGACCAGGAAGGGCGGCCCCGCCATCTACTTCGCGGGCAACGGCCTCTCTGCCGACGGCCTCAATGAGGCCATCGACCTGGTAAAAGATGTGGACTTTTCGGTCAACGTCATCTCCAAATCGGGCACCACCACCGAGCCCGCCATCGCCTTCCGGATCTTCAAGGCCCTGCTGGAGGAGAAGTACGGCAAAGATGGGGCAAAGGAGCGCATCTACGCCACCACCGACGCCAAGCGGGGGGCCCTGAAGGGCCTTGCCGACAAGGAGGGCTACGAGGAGTTCGTGGTGCCCGATAACGTGGGCGGCC
>CANPNN010000126.1 GCA_947575475.1 uncultured Pseudoflavonifractor sp. | reverse complement strand
CCAAAGACAGGAGCCACTGGTAGCAGAAGTCCTTCCAGTAGGCGAACCACTCCAGATCGGTGCCGGGAGCGCAGAAGAACTCGCACTCCATCTGCTCAAACTCCCGGGTGCGGAAGGTAAAGTTGCCCGGGGTGATCTCGTTGCGGAAGGCCTTGCCCACTTGGCACACGCCGAAGGGCAGCTTCTTCCGGGTGGTGCGTTGGATGTTGTTGAAGTTGAGGAAGATGCCCTGGGCGGTCTCGGGCCGGAGATAGACGGTGGAGGAGGAGTCCTCGGTGACGCCGATCTGGGTCTTGAACATCAGGTTGAACTTCCGGATGGGGGTAAAGTCGTGCTTGCCGCACACCGGGCAGAGGATGTCGGCGTTCTCCGCAATGAAGGCGTCCATCTGGTCAAAGTCCATGGCGTCGGTGTTGACCTCCGGGTGAGCGTCGCCGATGAGCTTGTCGGCCCGGTGCCGGGCCTTGCAGGCCTTGCAGTCCAACAGGGGGTCGGAGAAGCCCGCCACGTGGCCTGTGGTCACCCAGGTCTGGGGGTTCATGAGGATGGCCGCGTCCAGCCCCACGTTGTAGGGGTTCTCCTGCACAAATTTCTTGAGCCACGCCTTTTTCACGTTGTTTTTGAACTCCACGCCCAGAGGGCCGTAGTCCCAGGAGTTGGCAAGGCCGCCGTAAATCTCGCTGCCCGGGTAGACAAACCCCCGGCCTTTGCAAAGGTTTACGATCATGTCCATGGTCTTTTCGCTGTTTTTCATGTGTCTCATGCTCCTTTATAGAATAATTAAACGAGGTATTTCTTTACAACGGGGATCCGGTGAAGGATCTCCCAGAGGAGATAGCTGGTTCCCAGCATCAAAAGGGCCATGCCGGGGATGGTGAGGGCACAGGGGGGTGCCTCACCGCTCAGTCCGAGGAGGGCCAGCCGCCGCTGGAACAGAATGTGGACCAGGTAGATGCAGAAGGAGGCCCTTGCCAGCCGTCCGGCCGCCCCGGCCACCCACCGGGGATAGGCTTTTTGGGTCAGGCACAGGCCGAAGAGGCCGAAGGCCATGAGGCAGGTCCCCGGCGTATTCCCGCCCAAAAACAGCTCGTGAAGGGCTCCGTTTTTCAGGGAGAAAAAGGCGGCGCCGCCCACCGTGACCGCCGCCCCGGTCCCCAGAGCGGTGAGGAACCATCCCCGGGGGATGGAGGGGCCGAATTTCCGCAGATAATGGCCCAGCAGGGCGTAGCCCACACTGGTGAAGGCCAGCCCCAAGGTCCACCAAGCCGATACCGGGGGGACCAGCGAGAAGGGCCAGAAGGCGGGCAGGACGGGGCAGAGGATCCCCACCACCAGCCAGACCCCCAGCAGATATTCCAACTCCCGCCGGGTGGCGGCGCGGACAAAGACCGCCAACGGGGGGAGAAAGGCGTAGACTACCAACAAGATATGGAGATAATAAAAGTGAAATTCATGCTGGAACAGAAGGGTGGCCTTGACGGCGCCCCATATCCCCGCCCCGTTGAGAGCCCCGGCGTCATACAGGTCCATCAAACGGTAAACAAAGGACCAGAAAAACATGGCGGTCAGGATCCGGGGGAGGTTGTGACATAGAAGCCGCCTGCCGCTCACCGGCCGGGAGAGCATCAGCGCGCCGCTGCACATAAAAAACAGGGGGACCGCCATCCGGGCCGGGCCGCTCCAAAGAAGGGCGGCCCACCAGTCCCCCTCCCCCGGCGGCAGGGCGGAGAGGACGGGGCCGGCGGCGTGGATCAGGGTCACCATGACGATGGCCAGCGCCCGCACCACGTCCAAACCGGGGTCCCGCTTCGATTCCACCATAGATCCACCTCCCAGGCAAAAACCGGTTACAAAAAGTTACAATCTTGTAACCGGTTTGTAATGAGTTAAAAAAACGCCCTGAGCCATTGGCTCAGGGCGAACAAAATGTCCGTGTTTCCACCTGAATTTCCCCCGGTTGGGGGGACACTCTGACCCGGTAACGGCGGGGACCGACGGGGCATTTCCTCCCCATAGCTCCCGGGCGCCTTGGGCGGTATTCCAGAGGGCCTTGCACCGTCCGGCCCCTCTCTCCTGCTGGAAGTATCCGCCTACTCTTCCCGGTCATCGCTTTGTGGGCCTCATTCTATCACTCTTTTGCGGGAAAGTCAAGGCTTTCATCATTCCCTCCGGTGGAGGCCAGATAGGTCCCTAGGCCCATCAGCAGCAGGGCGGGCAGGAACAAAAGCCCCGGAAGCTCCTGGAACAGTAGCAGGGAGAGAAAAACGCCAAAGAAGGGGGCTACGGCATAGTAGGTGCTGGTCCGGGCGGCCCCCAGCTTTCGCTGGGCATGGACATAGAAAAAGATGCTTAGCCCATAAGCTACGAAGCCCAATCCCAGTGCGCTCCAGAGGACCCTGCCCCCGGGAAGCTCCTCCCCAAGAAAGAGAGCGATGAACAGAGAACCCAGCCCAGAACCAAAGCCCTTAAGCACCACGATCTCCAGAGGATCGCTCTCCGACATCATCCGGGTACAATTGTTTTCAAATCCCCAAAAGACGCAGGCCAGCAACACCAGCAAAGAGCCGGAGGAAAAGCGCAGGCTGGAAGCATCCTCGAAGGATAAAAGCATACAGGAAAGGGTAATACATCCAATGGCCAGCCATAACCGCCGTCCCACAGGCTCTTTGAAAATGACCAAGGCGATCAGGGCGGTGGCCACGATCTCGAAGTTATTCAGCAGGGAGGCATTCGCTGGGGTGGCTGTGGTCAATCCCCCCATCAGGCAGATGGGGGCGGCGGAGTCCAACAGGATCATTCCTGCGGCGTAGGGGAGGTCCTTCCGGGTAAGCCGCTTTTCTCCGGCGGCTTGGCCCATACCTTTTCTGACCAGGCCTACCAGCAGCATTCCGCCCCCGGCCCCCAAGTAAAGAAGAGCGGCCAGCATAGTGGGTGCCGCCTCCTGGAGCAGAAGCTTTGACACGGGGGCGTTGAGAGCGTAAAGTCCGGCTGCCAGCAGGGCCCACAGGACAGAGGGGTTGTCTCTTTTCATCTGCCCTACCCCCTATTTGATAAACTGGTCGAGAGCGGTATTCAATTGTGCAAGGGCCCCGGTATCTCCCTTTTGCAGGGCGGCGGCCACACAGTGCTCCATATGGTCCCGCAGGATCAGCTTCCCAATGTTGTTCACTGCTGACCGCACTGCGGCGATCTGGACCAGAACTTCGCTGCAATCCCGGCCCTCCTCTACCATCCGTTTGACGCTCTCCAAATGTCCGATGGCTCTGGACAAGCGGTGGATCACCTGCTCTGTTTCAGTGTGCTGGTGTTCTGCGGCCATAAAAGTAACTCCTCTCTCCATCCCCCCCGGGGGGATGGAGAGAGGATATCATATTTTGAATCTTTTTGTCAATCCGTGGGGGTCATTCCGCCTGCAGATACAGTCCGATGAGTTCTATGGTGGCCTTCAGGCCGTGCCAGTGGGTGCGCTCCATGCCGTGGGAGGCGTGGACCCCCGGCCCGATGAGGGCGGCGGGCAGGTCGTTGCCCGCCCGCCACGCTACGGCGGCGTCGGAGGAATAGTGGGGGTACACGTCTACGGCAAAATCCACCCCGTTTTCCTCTGAGAGGGACACCAGCCGGGACACCAGTCCGAAGTCGAAGGGCCCGGCGGAATCCTTGGCGCAGACGGACACCTGCTCTTCCGTGCAGGTCAGCTCCTCCCCGATGCACCCCATATCCACCGCCAGCAGTTCGCTGAGTTCGGAGGAGAAGGTGGCCCCGCCGTGGCCCACCTCCTCGTAGACAGTGAAGGTGGCCTCCATGTCGTATAGGGGCTTCTGTCCCTTGTCCTTCATGATCTTCAGCGCCGTGAGGATACAGGCCGCGCTCACCTTGTCGTCCAGGAACCGGGACTTGATAAACCCGGAGGGGGTCACCTCGGTCTTGGGGTCGTAGCAGACATAGTCGCCGGGGGCGATGCCCAGCTTTGCCACGTCCTCCTTGGAGTAGACCACCTCGTCGATGCGCACCGCCATGTTTTTGTCGTCCCGGGGGCGGGTCTTGGCGTCGTCCTCCACATGGGCGGCGGGGGACAGGGACAGGACGGTCCCCGTATAGACCTTCCCTTTCCGGGTATAGATGCGGCAGTATTCCCCGTCCAGGGTGGGCAAAAGGGGACCGCCGATGGGGGTGATGAGAAGCCGGCCGTCGGCGGTGACCGAGCGCACCATCAGCCCCAGGGTGTCCACATGGGCGCAAAGCCCCACCGTCCTGGAGTGGTCCCGGCCGGGGACAAAAATGGTCAGGTTTCCTTTCCTGCTCCGCCGGGTCTCCAGCCCCAGCTCCTGGGCCAAGCCTTCGGCGGTCTCCACCGCCCGCTGGGTAAAGCCGCTGGGACTGTCTTGGGCCAGCAGGGTCTTGGCGTAGTTCATCACCGTAGTCTGATAGGGCGCAACATCCCATTTCATATTTGAATTTCTCCTTCCAAACGTCTATAATACTATATCATATCACGCTCGGAGAGGTGTTTCAACAATGGCGGAGGAAAAAACCAATGTGATGCGGCTACTGGACCAGAAAAAGATCCCCTATACCCCCCATACCTACGACGTATCCGACGGCGCCCTGGACGGCGTTACCG
>CANPNN010000125.1 GCA_947575475.1 uncultured Pseudoflavonifractor sp. | reverse complement strand
GATCTGCGCCGTCACTGCCGCCATGCAGCCGGGGACGGGGCTGGACGGATTTGCCGGACGTTTTCCGGAGCGTTTTTTTGACGTGGGCATTGCCGAGGGCCACGCGGTCACCATGTGCGCCGGTATGGCAAAACAGGGAATGATCCCCGTCTTTGCGGTCTATTCCACCTTCCTTCAGCGTTCTTACGACATGCTCATTCACGATGTGGCTCTGCAGAATCTCCATGTGGTCTTTTGTGTGGACCGGGCGGGCTTGGTGGGGGAGGACGGAGAGACCCACCACGGGGTTTTTGACGTGGGCTTTCTGGATACCGTTCCCGGCATGACGGTGCTGTGTCCGGCCAGTTACGCCGAACTGCGGACCATGCTGGACTATGCCCTCCATCAGGTCAAAGGTCCTGTTGCCATCCGATACCCCCGGGGGGGCGAGGGAGGATATACCGCGGACAGCGGCTTAGCTCCGGCGGTGGTCTTACGGGAGGGAAAAGATGTGACCTTGGCCGGCTATGGTACCCAGATCAACGCCCTTTTGGAGGCGGCAGAGCGATTGGAAAGGGAGCATATCTCGGCGGAGGTCGTAAAGCTGAATATCATTACACCCACTCCTTCGGGGGAGCTTTTTCTGGCCTCGATAGATAAGACCAAAAACCTTTGGGTTTATGAGGAGGCTATGGAATATAACTGCGTGGGCCGGCGGGTAGCCGCCGACTTGGCGATAGGAGGAGTGGAGACAAGGCATATTGCCTTACGGAACCTGGGAAGCCATGTTCCGCCGCAAGGCACGGCAGAACAGCTCCGCCGCATGAACCGCCTGGACGCCGAGAGTATCGTCCGGCAGATCAAGGAGGTGACCGACCTTGAAAAAGCGTCTGGATGTACTTCTGGTTGAGAAGGGCCTTGTGGAGTCCCGCCAGAAGGCCCAAGCCCTTATCATGGCGGGGCAGGTCTATGTGAAGGGCCAGAAGGTGGACAAGGCGGGCGCGCCCACGGACCCGGAGGTCTCTATTGAGGTCCGGGGAGGCGGCTTGAAGTATGTGAGCCGGGGCGGCTATAAGCTGGAAAAGGCTATGAATACCTGGCCTGTCACATTAGAGGGGAAAGTCTGCGCCGACATTGGAGCCTCTACCGGGGGGTTTACGGACTGTATGCTCCAAAATGGAGCGGCAGAGGTCTATGCCGTGGATGTGGGGTACGGTCAATTTGCCTGGAAGCTCCGCCAGGATCCCCGGGTGGTCTGCCTGGAGCGGACCAATGCCCGGTATCTCTCCAAGGAGCAGATCCCCGAGGCTCTGGATTTTTTCAGTGTGGATGTATCCTTCATCTCCTTAAGTCTTATCCTGCCGCCCCTCCGGCCTCTTATGGCGCCCGGGGGACAGGGGGTCTGCCTTATCAAGCCCCAGTTTGAGGCGGGAAAGGACAAGGTGGGGAAGAAGGGTGTGGTCCGGGACCAAACGGTCCATCTGGAAGTCCTGGAGCATTTTTTTGATCACGCTGGGAAGGCGGGCTTTACGGTCCGGGGCCTTACGTATTCCCCCATCCGCGGTCCTGAGGGCAACATTGAGTATCTGGGCTGGATCTCCGCAGAGGAGGGGGAGGCCTATGAGGGGGACCTTGCCGCTTTGGTGGAGGCTTCTCATACGACGCTCAAAGAGACAAACAGCGAGGAGGAAGGCCGGTGAAGATCGTATTAAGTCCAAACCCCTACCGGGACAAGGGCCTGAAAGCGGCTCAGACCGCCGAGAGAGTTCTGCGGCAGGCGGGGGTGGAGACCTCCATGTGTTTCCCCTTTGAGTTGGAGAAGGAGAATGTGGAGGTCCCCGCTCACCTAGAATTTCTGCCCGAGGAGGAGGCGTTTCGGGGGGCGGATCTGATGGTCTGCTTCGGCGGGGACGGCACCATCCTCCATGCCGCCAAGGACGGCCAACGCCACGGCGTGCCTGTGTTGGGAGTAAATCTGGGCAGCGTGGGATTTCTCTCGGAACTGGAGTCCTCTGAACTGAGCCAGCTGGAACGGCTGGTGGAGGGAAAATACCGCATCGAGGAGCGGATGATGCTGGATGTGTCAGTACGCCGGGAGGGGAAGACGATCTACCGGGATCTGGCCCTGAACGATGCGGTCATCACCAAGGGGGCCGTCGCCCGGGTCATTGACCTGGAGGTGAAGGCCGACGGAGTGACGGTAAGTCGTTTCTCCGGGGATGGAGTCATCGTCTCCACCCCCACCGGCTCCACCGCCTATGCCATGTCGGCGGGAGGACCCATCGTGGAGCCGACAGTGGAAAATACGCTGCTGACCCCGATCTGTCCCCACGCCCTGCACGCCCGCTCCTTTGTGCTGGATGGCCGCCGCTCAGTGGCGGTGCGGATGGGGAAGCTGTCCCGCAAGACGGCCTACCTGTCGGTGGACGGCGGCAAAGCGTTTCGTCTCAGCGCCAGCGACCAGGTAGAGCTTCACCGTTCCCGTTCCAGAGCAAAGCTTATCCGGCTGACCAACCGGAGCTTCTACGCCGTGGTCAATCAAAAGTTGGGGAGGGCCTGACCAATGAAAGGAAAACGCCAACAGGAGATCCTGGATATCATCGAGGCCCATGAGGTGGAGACCCAGGAACAGCTTTTGGAATATCTGAAGGACCGGGGGATCTCCACCACCCAGGCCACCATCTCCCGCGACATCAAGCAGCTTCATCTGGTGAAGGAGCTGACCAGGGGAGGGGTGTCCAAATACGCTGTCTCCCACCACAAGGTTGCGGCCAATTTTTCCGGCAAGCTGCAGACCATTTTCCGGGAGTGCGTCACTTCCTTTGATGTGGCCCAGAATATTGTGGTGCTCAAGACGCTTTCCGGGCTTGCCAACGCCGCCGGAGCCGCCATCGACAGTATGGATCTGCCAGGGCTGGTGGGTTCCCTGGCGGGGGACGATACGGCGATCCTGATCATGCGGACCAATGAGTCGGCGGTGGAGTTCTGCGAGGAGATCCGGGAGATGCTGAATTAAGAGAAAGAAACTCTTTTTCTCCACAGGAGGGGGTAGTATCATGCTGTCTGTCCTTCACATCGAAAATATCGCCGTCATTGAATCGGCGGACATTCTGTTTGGTTCCGGCTTCAACGCCCTCACCGGCGAGACGGGGGCGGGCAAGTCCATTGTGGTGGACGCCATGAGCGCCGTCACCGGGGAGCGGACCAGCCGGGAGCTGATCCGGACCGGGGCCAGATCGGCTCTGGTCAGCGGAACCTTTTCTGGGGTGAAGGCTTTGCCCTGGCTGGAGGAAAACGGACTGGAGACCGATGAGAACGGGGAATTGCTTCTTCAGCGGGAGATCATGCCCGACGGCAAAAATGTCTGCCGGGTCAACGGTCGTCCGGTGACGGTGGCCCAGCTGAAGGGATTGGGCAGGCAGCTGCTGAATATCCACGGCCAGCATGACGGACAGCAGCTTTTGGACGAGGGCTGCCATCTGGAATACCTGGACCGCTTTGGGGAGACGGGAGGGCCGTTGGAGGCCTACCGGGCGGCCTATGAGACGTTGACCGGGCTGGACAGGAAAATATCCTCTCTCCGGATGGACGAGAGCGAGAAGGCCCGGAGGGTGGATACCCTCCAGTTCCAGATCAATGAGCTGGAGCGGGCGGACCTTGCGGCGGGGGAGGAGGAGGCCCTGAACGAGCGCCGGGACATCCTCCGCAACGCCGCCGACCTCAGCGGGGCGGTCCAGGGCGCCCACTTTGCCCTCTCGGGGGACGAGGACAGCGCCGGGGCGGTGGCCCTCCTCATGGAGGCCGAGCGGGCTTTGGAGGCGGTGGCGGGGGTCAGCCCTGAGCTGGACGAGCTGCGGGAGCGGCTTACCGACTGCCGCTGTCAGGCCCAGGACGCGGCGGACTCTGCCCGGGACCTGTCCGGCTCCTTCGACTTTGAGCCGGGGGAGCTGGACCAGCTGGAGGGCCGGCTGGACCTTCTCTACCGGCTGAAAAAGAAATACGGCGGCAGCGTGGAGGAGATGCTGGAGTATCTGGAGCGAAGTCGGAAAGAATTGGATGAGATCCAGTTTGCCGACGACGCCCTCCTCCGGCTGGAGCAGGAGCGGGCCAAGGCTCTGAAGGAGGCTATAGCCCTGGCTCAGAGCCTCTCGGAGGAGCGAAAAAAGGCGGGGAAGGCCCTGGAGGAGCGCATCCAGAGCGAGCTTGCCCAGCTGGATATGCCGAAAGTCCGGTTCCGGGTGGAGTTTGGACCGGTGGAAAGTGGGAACGGGCTCAACGCCGACGGCATGGACGCCGTCCGCTTCCTCATGTCCGCCAACGTGGGGGAGGACTTGAAGCCCATCCAGAAGATCGCCTCTGGCGGTGAGCTGGCCCGGATCATGCTGGCCCTTAAAAATGTGCTGGCCGAGAACGACGACGTGGGCACCCTGGTCTTTGACGAGGTGGACACCGGCGTTTCGGGCCGGGCCGCCCAGAAGGTGGCCGAGAAGCTGGCCCAGGTGGCCCGGCACAAGCAGGTGCTCTGCGTGACCCACCTGCCCCAGCTGGCGGCTATGGCTGACGTTCACTTCTCGGTGGAGAAGGGGGAGCGGGAGGGCCGCACCTTCACGGCGGTGGAATCCCTGGACCGGTCCCGGCGTCAGCAGGAGTTGGCCCGGCTCACCTCGGGGGACCGGATCACCGACGCGGCCCTGGACAGCGCGGGAGAA
>CANPNN010000124.1 GCA_947575475.1 uncultured Pseudoflavonifractor sp. | reverse complement strand
ACTGAACATATCAGCACCTCATATATCTTTCCGTTTCGGCTATTGTTGCCGGAACACAGTGGATTTAGACGCTACCATTTTAGACCTTTTTATTATAGCGGTTTTTCTTCCACATTTCAACGGAAATGGAGAAAAAAAGTAAATTTAGCTCCCCGCCTTGGCAAGGGTGGCGCAATGGACCTCCTCTGCCCCGGCCAGGCGCAGAGTCTTGGCGCACTCGAAGAGAGTGGCCCCCGTGGTCACCACGTCGTCAATGAGGAGCACCGTCTTGCCCGCAAACTGTTCCGGATGTACGGCGGTATAGGCCCCCAGCAGGTTGGCCCGGCGGGCGGCCTCCCCCTGGATCCCCGACTGGGCGGGGCGGTCGGTCTTGTCCACGGTACGGAGAACGGGCAGGCCCAGCCGGCTTCCCACCTCCCGGGCCAGCAGTTCGGCCTGGTCATAGCCCCGTTTCCGCAGCCGCCTTTTGGACAGGCTGGGCCAGGAGATCAGGTCGGCGGCAAAGCCGTGGTCGGTCACCGCCTGAGAGACCAGCAGACCAAAGGGCTTACACCGGGCGCTGCGCCCACCGAATTTATAGCCGTGAATGGCAGAGCGGACCTTGTCCTCATACCGGAGGGCGGACACGCAGCCCTTTGTCAGCTCCACCTTGGTCTCCGCCCCTCGGCCGCTCAGCCAGGGAAGGTCCCGCTGGCACCGGGGACATAATAACTCCCCCCTCTCCAGCAGCCTGCCGCAGAAGGGACATTTGGGCGGAAAGAGGAGGTCCAGGAACAGCTCGGAAACAGCCATTTTACTTTTCCCCCGCTTCCGCCAGCCGCCACCTTAGTCCTGAATACCGCTTGGTCTGGCGGTTGTTGGCGGTCATCCTGGTCACCACCGCCTCGTCCCCCACGATGACCAGCAGCTCCCGGGCCCGGGTGACAGCTGTGTAGAGGACTCCCCTGGTGAGGAGACGGGGGGCGGTGTCCAGGGCCGTCAGGATCACCGCCCGGTACTCGCTGCCCTGGGATTTGTGTACGGTGACGGCGTAGGCCGGCTCCAGCTCAGAGAGCATATCGGGGACGTACTCCACCAGCCGGCCCTCAAAATCCACGGTGATGAGCTCCCGGCGGTTGTCCACCTCCAGGATGTGGCCGATGTCCCCGTTGAAGACCCCCATGCCCGCCTCCAGGCCGTCGGCGGAGCGCCACATAATGTCATAATTATTTTTTACCTGCATGACCCGGTCCCCCTGGCGAAAGGTATAGGGGCCGAATTTCCGCTCCCCCTTCCCCTCGGCGGGCGGGTTCACCGCCGCCTGGATGGCCCGGTTCAGGCTGGCGGTACCGCCGTCATATTTCCGGGTGGGGGACAGCACCTGGATCTGGTGGGACGGGATCCCCATGTTCTCAGGCAGCCGCCGGCTCACCAGCTCCACGATGGTCTCCTCGGCGGAGATGGGATCAGGGCGGCGGAGGAAAAACACGTCCTGGCCGCTGTCATTTTTCAGTTCGGGGACCACCCCCTGGTTCACCTGGTGGGCTGAGCGGATAATGGCGCTCTGGGCCGCCTGGCGGAACACCTCGGTAAGCCGCACCATGGGTACCCTCCCGCTGCGGATCAGGTCGGAGAGCAGATTCCCCGCCCCCACCGAGGGCAGCTGGTCCGGGTCCCCCACCAGTACCAGCCGGCAGTCCTCCCGCAGGCCGGAGAGGAGAGCCGCCATCAATATTATGTCAACCATCGAGGTCTCATCCACGATGACTGCGTCGACCTTCAGAGGATCCCTCTCGTTGTGGGCGAAGACCAGGCTGCCCGTCTTGGGGTCAAAGTGGGTCTCCAGGAGCCGGTGGATGGTGGTCCCCTCGGCGCCGCACAGCTCCCCCATCCGCTTGGCCGCCCGGCCTGTGGGGGCGGCCAGGGCGGTCTCCAGGCCCAGGCTCTCAAAGAGGGACAGTATGCCTTTCAGGGAGGTAGTCTTGCCCGTGCCCGGTCCTCCGGTGAGGAGCATCACCTGGTGCCGGGCCGCCGTCTCCACCGCCAGCCGCTGCTGAGGCGCGTAGGTGATGCCCTGGGTCCGCTCCATGCGGGCAATGAGCCTGTCCAGGTCCTCCGGCGGACACAGCTCGTTGCCGCTCATGGTGGAGATTCGCTCTGCCACAAGGGTCTCCGCCTCATAGTATTCTGTCAGGTAACAGGCGTCCTCCCCCGCCGCCCGGTCCTCGGTCACCGCCCCCCGGTCCAGGAGGACGGGGAGGGCGTCCTCCAGAGCCTCCAGGTCGGGGACGCCCAGCAGGGCCGAGGCCGCCTGGAGCAGCTTCTGCCGGGGCAGAAAGGTGTGACCGTTGTCCAGATTGTGCTGAAGGGTGAAGGCCACCCCCGCCTCCAGCCGCTGGGGATGCTCGTCGGCAAAGCCCAGCTTCAGGGCCAGCTTGTCCGCCTGGGCAAAGGGGATGGCCAACTCCCCCTCCGCCAGCAGGTAGGGGTTCGCCTCGATCTCCTCCAAGGCCCGGTCCCCAAAGCGGCCATAGAGCGGCATTCCCAACTGGGGGGGCAGGTCGTGAGCGGTGAGAAAATCCAGCAGGCGGCGCATACCCATCTGGAGCCGGAAGGCCTCCCCAATGGCCTCCGCCCGCTTTTTGGTGACCCCCTTGACGGCAGTCAGTTTTTCCGGCGCGCGCTCCAGCACCTCCAGGGCCCTGTCTCCGAACTCCTCCACGATCTTCCGGGCGGTGGACAGGCCGACGCCCTTCACCACTCCAGAGGCCAGATAGTCAAAGATCGCCTTCTCCCCCACCGGCATCCCCCGGCGGGCCACCTCCGCCTTGAACTGCTGGCCATAGGTGGCATGATGGGTCCAGGATCCTTGGGCGGCAATGGTCTCGCCGGGGGCCACCCCCGGTATGCAGCCCACCACCGTGACCAGTTCTTCCTCCTCCACGTCCAAACGGAGAACGGTATAACCGTTCTCCGGGTTTTGGTAGACCACCGAATCCACGGTGCCCTCTATGGTGTTGGGGAGCTCGTTCACAGGGCCACCCTCTCTCCACGCCGACTGCAGGGCGGGACAAGCCCCGCCCTACGGTTCCTTTCGTTTTATGTAAACCGACAGCTGGGACAGAGGCCAGACCTCCACCCCTGGCTCCCGGACGCACAGGGCGGCGGCGATGGCGCGGCCCTCCGGACTCAGGCCGCAGTCCACGATCACCACGCTGCCCGTCAAAAGGCCTCCGCCCCGGAGCCAGAGAAGGCCCCGGACCGCCTGTTCCAGGTCCTCTCCGTCCCCCTGCCCGGGCACCAGGGAGACCGTTTCCCCGTTTCCTGCCGGGGTCAGGATGTGTCCCAGCAAAAGCCAGCTCAGGCTGAGAAGTCCCACCACTGCCAGCAGGGAGAGGATCACTTCTAAAATAGGCCGCATTACACTTCACCTCTTCCCATCCTATGGAAAAAGGCGGAAAGGGTGCGAAAATCAGGCCATTACAGCGGCAAAAAGATTAAAGCCCAGATGGGTCAGTCCCGTCATGATACATCCCGCCAGGATGACCCCCAGGATGATGGAGGGCATAGCCTTCCGAAGGGGCATATCCAGAAAGGCGGCGGCCAAGGCTCCGGTCCAGGCTCCGGTGCCTGGGAGGGGGATGGCCACAAAGAGCAGCAGACCCAGATATTTATATTTGTTCACCTTCCGTCCCTTCAGGTGCGCTTTGTTCTCCAGGGCGTCCACCATGCCGTCCAGCCTGGGAAAGTGGGAGCGCAGCCACTGAAAGATGCGGCGGATATAGATGATGATGAAGGGGGCGGGCAGGATATTGCCAATGACGGCGGCGATAAACGCCACTGGGTAGGGAAGCCCAAGCCCCACGCCGAAGGGGATGCCCACCCGCAGCTCAATGATAGGGATCATGGACACCAGGAGGGTGAAGATAAATTCGCCCCCCATGGTGGTCTCCAGCCAATTCAAAAGGTCCAAGGGATCCCCCTCCTCTTTTGCGTTTCCTCTATCATACCACAGTTTCCCATGGGAGGAGATAAAATTTTTATGAATCTTTTTCTCTGTGGATCAGATAAGGCGGCTCCTCCCCCTCAAAGATGGCCGACCACAGTCTTTCCCTCTGGATGGGGTCGGAATACCGTTTCCGGAATATCTCCCACTCCTCCTGCTTTTTTCTTTCCAGCTCCTCCGCCGGCATTCCCTCAAAAATGAACGCCCGCATCTGCTCCAGCAAGCCGGGATCCCTTTTGAAGTAGGTCCGGGCCCGTGTCCAGGCCCGCTCCCGCTCAGCCGACCGATCATTCCATGTGGAGCGGCGGGGGATGGGTTTTCCCCGCAGGACCCACTCCATGATCAGCATTTCTCCCATAACTCCCCAGCGGTTGGTCTTCTTCCTGTACTCCCACTCCTCCCGGGGAAAGGCGGGAAGCTGTTCCAAATGCCCCAGCTTTTTCAGGTCGTTCCATAAATAGTCCTGCCGGAGAGGATGATCCACAGAGTGGAAATACCGCTTATGCTCCTCCGTCCCCCGAAACCAGTCGTCCCCCCGGAGAAAGGGCGTCACCGCCAGGTCCTCCATGGCAGCCTCTTCCGCCCCCACCCAGTCATAGACCGCCACCACGGGGATATCGTAGATATCCCCCGCGTCCTCCTCCCAGCTATCCACAATCAGCACCGCCGTATACAGATCGTCAAAAGGCCAGCAAAAGGTGGAGCCACGCC
>CANPNN010000123.1 GCA_947575475.1 uncultured Pseudoflavonifractor sp. | reverse complement strand
CCGCCAACTTTGAGGGGAACTGTATCCGGAAAACCGCCCTGGCCCTGGGGATGCGGACGGAGGCCTCCGCCAAGTTCGAAAAGGGTCTGGACATCCTCAACACCCTCCCCGCCGTGAACCGGGCCTGCGAGCTGGTGGAGCTGCTGGGGGCCGGAGAGGTGGTGGACGGGGTCATCGACATTCTCAACCACGTCCCCCAGCCCACCCTTTTGAAGCTGGAGCCGGAGAAGATCAACGCCCTGCTGGGCACCGATGTGGCGGAGAATGTGATGTATACCTACCTCCAGCGGCTGGGCTTTGAGACCACCGAGGAGCGGGGCGTGATCAAGGTTCCCTCCTGGCGGGGGGACGTGAAGCGGATGGCGGATCTGGCCGAGGAGGTAGCCCGGTTCTACGGCTACAACAACATTCCCACCACCCTTATGCGGGGCCAGACTACCCAGGGTGGCTACTCTCCTACCCAGCAGGTGGAGCGGACCCTGGGGGCGGCCTGCCGGGCCATGGGGTACGATGAGATCATCACCTACTCCTTCATCTCCCCCACCTACTATGACAAGATCGGCTGGGGGGCTGAGGATCCCCGGCGGGAGTCCTTCCGGATCCTGAACCCCCTGGGGGAGGACACCTCCATCATGCGGACCACCACTCTGCCCTCCATGTTGGAGATCCTGACCCGGAACTACAACTACCGGAACAAAAACGCCCGGCTTTACGAAGTGGGGCGGATCTACCTCCCCGGCGGGGAGGATGGACTTGCCCAGGAAAAGAAGTTCCTCTCCATGGGCGCATACGGCGATGGGATCGACTTCTTTGCTCTCAAAGGCTCCATCGAGGCTCTTCTGCGTGAGCTGCGGGTGGAGAATATCTCCTTCCAGGCTGTCACGGACGCTCCCTCTTACCACCCCGGGCGCTGTGCCCAGGTCCTGGCCGGGGATACCGTACTAGGCGTATTCGGACAGATCCATCCCCTGGTGGCCCAAAACTACGGCGTAGACGCGCAGTTCTACTGCGCCGAGCTCAGCTTTGAAGCTCTGATGGCGGTCAAGGGCTCCGATCCCGTCTATACTCCCCTGCCCAAGTTCCCCGCCGTCACCCGGGATATCGCCGTGGTCTGCGACGAGGCTGTCACCGTAGGGGCGCTGGAGGCTGCCATCCGCAAGGGGGCCAAGGGCCTGCTGAAGGATGTCTCCCTCTTTGACATCTACCGGGGCAAGGGCGTAGAAGATGGCAAGAAGTCGGTAGCCTTCAACCTGGTGCTGCGCTCCGATGAAAAAAGCCTGACCGCCGAGGAGGCCGACGAGGATGTAAAGAATATCCTTGCCGCCCTCAAAGAGGAACTGGGGGCCATTCTGCGCTAAGGCTGTAACATTAAAGAAAGATAAATTTTTCGTCTTTTCTCTTTACACCGCCCGCATTTTTTAGTACAATCTGTCTATACCCCAAAGGGAGGTGTCCACCATGGAAGATATGGACTTCACCAGGAAATTCAATATCCGCTATGAGAAGGACCAGGAGATCAAGGCCATTCTGACCTCGGTCTATGACTCTCTCAAGCAGAAGGGCTATGACCCTATCAATCAGATCGTAGGCTATATCCTCTCGGAGGACCCCACCTATATCACCAACTTCAATAACGCCCGCTCCCTCATCCGTAAGCTGGACCGGGACGAGCTGCTCCAGGAGCTGGTGAAGCAGTACCTCTCCGAGTAGGAAGGTTTTTCCTATCCCTGTACGCCAAAGGCGCACTCCCTTGGAGTGCGCCTTTTTATTTTTCCCCTGTATGGTCCTCTTTCCCTCTGGCTATAATGGGGGTGAGGTGAGTTTCATGTCAACAATCGCTCCATCTGTCCGCGACAAATTCGATTCCATGCCCCCGGAACTTCAGCAGGCCGTTCTGGATCTGGATGCAAAGGTCGAAAACGTTACCGACCTTATGTCCTGTCTGGAGCGGATTATCGCCCAGGGGGAGACAGAGTGAAAGGGAGGGATCTTCCAAGCCGGAAGATCCCTCCCTTTTATTTTTTCTTACCGCTTTTCCACCACCACATGGACAAGGTCCCCATCCCCCTTCCCCAAGTCCTTTCGGATGGCTTTCAAAAGGCCGATGATATAAAGGATATTCCCCTGTTCATCCTTCAGGCCCATATTGACCACGCTGCCCTCATAAGGGATCCCGTCAAACAGGACCCGGACCTTTACCCGTCCGGCCCCGAACTCTTCTCTCAGGTCCCAGGGGAAAACTACGTAGGCTCCCCCGTTGTCCCTCATCTCATGGATGGCTCCATCAAACTCGTATCTGCCCCTCATGGCTCTCCCCCGCTTCCCTTCTCACCTTCAGTTCTTATTCCAGATGTCCCTCCAGCCAGGACAGAGTATCGGCGTAGACCTCCTCTTTGTTGGTCTCGTTGAGCATCTCGTGGCGGCCGCCGGGATAGAGCTTGACCTGCACGTCCCTCACCCCGGCCTCCCGGAACCAGCGGGCCACCTTCTCCACCCCCTTACCACAGGCGCCCACCGGATCCTTGTCCCCGGCAAAGAAATAGACCGGCATATCCTTGTCCATCCGTTTCAGGTTCTCCATCCTGGCCACATACTGGAGCCCAGACATCATGGCGTGGTTCATTCCCGCCGTGGTCTGGAAGTTACATAGGGGGTCGGCCAGGTAGGCGTCCACCACCGCCAGGTCCCGGCAGATCCAGTCGGCCCCGGTGCGGGCGGGGGCAAACTGTTTGTTGTAGGCCCCGATGGACAGTTTGTAGAACAGTTTATTGACCTTATGGGGGTCCCCCAGCCCGGTGAGGAGCTTCCCCGCCGCCACAGTGAGAGCCGGCTCCTGCCCGGTGCCCGAAAGGATGGCCCCTGTCAGGGTCCCGGGGTAATCAATGAGGAAGGTCCGGGCCACAAAGGAGCCCATGGAATGGCCCAGCATAAAGTAGGGCGCGCCGGGGATCTGCTTTCCCACCGTCTCCCGCAGAGTATGCACATCACGGACCAATGCCCACCAGTCATTGAAATATCCGTACTCCTGAGGCCCTTGGGCGGTCAGGCCATGCCCCAGGTGGTCGTTTCCTGCAACGGCAAAGCCGCAGCCAGTGAGGAACTGGGCGAAAGGATCGTAGCGCAGGGCGTATTCACAGATGCCGTGGACAAGCTGCACTACGCCCCTGGGCTCTCCGCTCTCCGGCAGCCAGAGGACGGCGTGGACCTGATGGACTCCATCGCTGGAGGGATAGGTAAATTCTTTTCTCGTACCCATGGAAAAGTCCTCCTATCTATGGTATACTTATTTTATAAGTTTAGCGGCTCCTCCCTATTCCGTCAAGGGAGATTTTAGGGCCCAAAAAGGAAGTTTAGAAAAATGAATGTATTAGACCGTTTTTTGAAGTATGTCTCCTTTGACACCCAATCCGACCCCTGCTCCGAAACTGTCCCCTCCACGGCCAAGCAGAAACTGCTGGGGGCGGAGCTGGCGGCGGAGCTGAATGAGCTGGGGCTCCAGAACGCCCATATAGACGAGTTTGGCTATGTCTATGGCTGGCTCCCCGCCACTCCTGGCTGCGAGGGCGTCCCCTGCATGGGACTCATCGCCCACATGGACACCGCCCCCTCCTTCTCCGGGACCAATGTAACCCCCCGCATCCTCCGATACCAGGGAGGCGACATCGAGCAAAGTCCCGGCATCGTCATGCGGGCCAAAGACCACGAAAGCCTGAAGCAGTATGTGGGCCAGGATCTCATCATCACCGACGGCACCACCCTTCTGGGGGCCGACGACAAGGCAGGGGTGGCGGAGATCTTCTCCGCCGTGGAATACCTTGTCTCCCATCCCGAGATCCCCCATGGCCGTATCGCCGTTGGCATCACCCCCGATGAGGAGATCGGCTCGGGGGCAGACCACTTCGACGTGGCGGGCTTTGGAGCCGCCGTGGCCTACACGGTGGACGGCGGTGAACTGGGGGAGCTGGAGTACGAAAACTTCAACGCCGCCGGGGCTAAAGTCACTGTCCACGGCCTGAACATCCACCCTGGCTCGGCCAAGAACAAAATGAAAAACGCCCTTCTCATGGCCATCGAGTTCAACTCTATGCTGCCTCCGGCGGAGATTCCCGCCCACACAGAGGGCTACGAGGGCTTTTTCCATCTCCAGCACATGGAGGGGGATGAGACCACCGCCACCCTGGAATATATCATCCGGGACCACGACATGGACCGGTTCCAGACCCGGAAGGCTGCCATGGAGCATATCGCCGCCTACCTCAACGGGAAATACGGCGCCGGGACGGTGGAGCTGGAGCTCAGGGACCAGTATTACAACATGAAGGCCCAGATCGAGCCCCATATGTACCTCATCCACCGGGCCAAGGCCGCCTTCCGCAAGGCGGGGGTGGAGCCCAAGGAGGTGGCCATCCGGGGCGGCACCGACGGGGCCCGGCTCTCCTACGAGGGGCTCCCCTGCCCCAACCTGTCCACCGGAGGGGTCAATTTCCACGGGCCCCAGGAGTATATCCCGGTGCAGTCCCTGGAGAAGATGGTGGAGGTATTGCTGAACCTGGTTCGCGCGGAGGAGGGCTGAGGAGTGGCCAGAGCGGTGAACCGCCCCCTCATCGAGGGCTGTGTGGATTCCTATGCCTCCGCCGCCGCAGCGGTGGCAGGGGGCGCCGACCGGCTGGAGCTGTGCGCCAATCTGGCCATCGGCG
>CANPNN010000122.1 GCA_947575475.1 uncultured Pseudoflavonifractor sp. | reverse complement strand
GGATGACCATGGCGCAGGCCTGGAACATCTGCTGGGAGGTGGCGTCCTCCACATCCCGTCCGAAGTTCCGGCGCAGCTTGCCGATGATCAGGTCCATCAGGTCTTTTTTCGTGTATTTTTTCAAAAAAGGTCACTCCACTTTCCATGTGAAATAGCGGGGGTAGGTTTTTGCAGTCCCAATATAGTATCACAAAGCAGGGGAGATGTCAAACTGGGGAGTGGCGCTTTTATCATAGAAAGGTGAGCCGTGGGGCCATTCTTTGCCGCCCCCAAATGCCCCCTTCCCAGCCCTCTCGCTTTGGAAGCTCCCCTTAGCTGTCCTTTGCGGGCGATTCTTTTTTCTTCTGCGCTGACTCTATACCCCGCTTATAGTTTGCCCTTCACTCTTGAAGGCTCAAGGAAAAACAAAATGAACGGTTTGAAATTGCTTTTAACAGAGATGAGAACGAAAACGCATAACAAAGGCCGGGAGCGTCTTTTGATGCTCCCGGCCTTTGTTATACCATCTTATTTCCCCGTGACCCATCCATAAACCTCGGCATACTGTCCCGCCGAGTGGTCCCAGGAGAAGTCCGCCGTCATGGCGTTCTGCTGCAGCTTCTTCCAGGCCTTGGGGTCCTCCCGGTAGAGGTCCACCGCCTGAGACAGCACCCACATCATATCCCCCTTGTCGATGTTGGCAAAGGTGAAGCCGGTGCCCTCCCCGGTAAACTGGTTCCAGGGCTGTACGCTGTCCCGGAGTCCGCCGGTCTCCCGTACGATGGGCAGGGTGCCATAGCGCATGGCGATCATCTGGCTCAGGCCGCAGGGCTCCGCCACCGAGGGCATGAGGAACAGGTCCGCTCCGGAATAGATGGCGGTGGACACCGCATCGGAGTACATGATCTGGGCGGAGAACCGGCCGGGGTACTGCCAGGCCGCGTTCCGGAAGGCCTCCTCGTACCGCCATTCCCCCGTGCCCAGCACCACCATCTGAGCCCCTGTGGCCATGATGTCGTGGATGGCCTCCACCACCAGGTCGAAGCCCTTGTGTCCCACCAGACGGGACACGCAGCCGATGACGGGGGCCGCCGGGTCCTGCTCCAGCCCCACCATCTCCTGGAGGGCGGCCTTGCAGTCCTTTTTGCCCTTGAGCTGCTTGGCGCTGTATGCCTTGGGCAGACGTTTATCATGCCAGGGGTCGTTGCGCTCCACGTCGATACCGTTGAGGATGCCCCGAATTTTGTGGGCGTTGCCCGCCACCACTCCGGCCAGGCCGTGGGCGTAGAAGTCATAACGCAGTTCCTCAGCGTAGGAGGGGGAGACGGTGGTCACGTAGTCGGAGGCGTAGATGGCCCCCTTCATCAGGTTGATGTCCCCGTAGTAGGCCAGCATCCCCTCGTGGAAGTAGCTGTCGCTGAGACCGAACAGGTCCACCAGCAGATCCCGTCCGTACCGGCCCTGGTACTCGATGTTGTGGATGGTGAAAACGCTCTTGGCCCCCATCAGCTCGGGGACCCGCTGCCGCTCCTCCAGAAGGTAGATGGGGACCAAGGCGGTCTGCCAGTCGTTGCAGTGGATCACATCGGGACAGAACCCCACGTGGCCCGGAGTCTCGATGACCGCCCGGGAGAAGAAGGCGTAGCGTTCAGCGTCGTCAAAGTGGCCGTACACGTCCCAGCGCTTGAAGTAGTACTCGTTGTCCACAAAATAGTAGGTGACCCCGTCCTTCTGCAGCTCAAACAGGCCGCAGTAGGGGGTACGCCAGGCCAGGTGGACGTTGTAGTTCTGAAGGTAGGTCATCTGGCTGCGCCACTCCTCCCCCACCCGCTCATAGAGGGGGAGGATGACCCGCACATCGTGGCCCATTCGGGCCAAAGCCTGAGGCAGAGACCCCGCCACATCGGCCAGCCCGCCGGTCTTAATAAAAGGAGCGACCTCGGAAGAGGCAAAAAGAATGTTCATAAAAACCTCCGGTTCAGTTAAAAGGCTAAAGGCTGTTTGGATAAAATATACTCTTTTTTGATTTCCACTAAGCGTCGATATAGATTTACGGCAGGAACGGCAAAGCTCCGGCTGCCGGCATATGCCGGTGTGCCCAAATGACCGCCGCCCCTTTTGCTTTTCACTTTAGCCTCTTGATTTTAGCTTTTACACGATCTCATCCTTGGCGATCACCAGCGGATACGTCCCATGCCCCATCAGCGTCCTCCCCGGGCAGACGCGGACGTTCTTGTCCGCGATGGCGTAATGGAGGCAGGCCCCCTCCTGGACGGTGGAGCGCTGGAGGAGGATACAGTTTTCCACCACTGCGTCCTTCTCCACATGGACCCCGCGGGCCAGGATGGAGTTGATGACCGTGCCTTCGATCCGGCACCCGTCGGAGACCAGGGAGTTGACCACCTTGGCCTTGGGCCCGTAGTAGGTGGAGGGGTTGGACATATCCTTGGTCTTAATGGGCCGGTCCCTGCGGAACAGGTCGGCGCGGACCTTGGGATCCAGCAGCTCCATGCTGCAGTGGAAGTAGCCCCCCACCTTCAGCACCCGGGTGGCCCAGCCGTCAAAGTCAAAGACCCGGATATCCAGCCCCTCGGTAAGGCCGGGGAGCAAGACTCCCTGACTGAAGGAGTATACGTCATGGGCGGCGCACTTGTCCACCAGGTTCATCAGAAGGGCCTTGGACAGGATATAGGTCTCCAGGCTGGCCTTTCCCTTGGGGGAGGAGGGATGGACAGAGATATCGGTAACATGGTCGTCCTCGTCCACCGCCATATAGGTGGTCAGCCGGGGGTCGGCACCGGTATGGGGGACGCAGATGGCGGTGATGTCCGCCCCGCTCTTCAGGTGCTGCTCAAATATGTCGTCGATGGGCAGGTTGGCCGCCAGATCGCCCTGGGTGAGGATCACATAGTCCTGACGGATGTTCTGCAGGTAGGAGTAGATCCCCGCCAGCGCGTCCATCCGGCCCCGGTACTGGCTGTTGGGGTGCTTGCCGGCGAAGCCGAAGGGGGGCAGGATGCGAAGGCCGCCGTGCTTGCGGCTCAGATCCCAATCCTTGCCGGAACCCACATGGTCCAGCAGGGACTGGTAGGAGGTATGTACGATGATGCCCACATCGGTGACCCCGGCGTTGACCAGATTGGAAAGGGCAAAGTCGATCACCCGGTACCGCCCGCCGAAGGGCACGGAGCAGGAGTTGCGCTGTTGGACCAGCTCCCGGAGGTCGGGACTCTGTTTATAGGCAAAGATGATGCCGTGAAGGTCATTCATGCTTTCGCCCCCTTCTTCACATTCTTGGTGACCATGGCGGCGGGAGAGACGGTGGCGCCGTCGCCTACGGTCAGATCCTGGGCCACCACCGCAATGCCCCAGTCCTCGCTCTTGGTCTTTTTGCCGCCCACATGGGCCTTTTCCCCGATGGTGGCGCGCTCAGCCACGATGGCGTATTCCACCACCGCGCCCTTCTTTACCACCGCGCCGGGCATAAGGATGGAGTGCCGGACAGTGGCCCCCTCCTCCACGGTGACGGAATGGAACAGCACCGAGTTTTCCACCTTGCCGTAGATCTCGTCGCCGCTGGTGGTGATGGAGTGCTTGATAGCGGCCTTCTCTCCGGCGAACTGGGGGGGACGGATGGCGCTGCGGGCATAGATGGTCCAATCGGGATCGTAAAGGTCAAAACCCGACTGCTCGGGGTCCAGCAGGTCCATGTTGGCGTCCCACAGCGAGTCGATGGTGCCCACGTCCTTCCAATAGCCCTTGAAGCGGTAAGCGGTCATGGTCTCCCCGGCGCCCAGCATGGCGGGGATGATGTTCTTACCGAAGTCGTTGGAGCTTTTCTCGTCGGCCTCATCGGCGATGAGATACTCCCGCAGCTTGCTCCAGGTGAAGATGTAGATCCCCATGGAGGCCAGGTTGCTCTTGGGCTTTTTGGGCTTCTCCTCAAACTCGTAGATGTTGTCGTCCTTGTCCACGTTCATGATGCCGAACCGGGGGGCCTCGGCCATGGGGACCTCCATCACCGAAATGGTGCAGGCGGCGTTCATCTCCTTATGCCGGTCCAGCATCTTGGAGTAGTCCATCTTGTAGATGTGATCCCCCGAGAGGATCAGGACGTACTCCGGATCGTACTGCTCGATAAAGCTCAGGTTCTGATAGATGGCGTTGGCGGTGCCTTTGTACCAGGTGCCCTTCTCGTCCTCCCGGACATAGGGGGGCAGGATGTGGACGCCGCCGTCCATCACGTCCAGATCCCAGGGCAGGCCGGAGCCGATATAGGAGTTGAGTTCCAAGGGCTTGTATTGGGTGAGTACGCCCACTGTATCGATGCCGGAGTTGACGCAGTTGGAGAGAGGAAAGTCGATAATACGGTACTTCCCACCAAAGGGGACCGCCGGCTTGGCCACGGAGCTTGTGAGGGCCTTGAGCCGGCTGCCCTGGCCGCCGGCCAGGAGCATGGCAATACATTCCTTTTTCATCAGATCACCTCGTCTTTGATAGGGACACTTGGGAGCGCGGAGGAAAACTATAACAAGCAGGTCCTTTCAGACCTGGATTGCCCAATGGGAACTAAAATGAAAAAGCGACAGTGAAAAAGCCATTGTACCCGTTGCCGCCGACGGTGGCCAGTTCAAATAGCCTGGCTTGACCGGACACATTTCTTTTAGCTTTTGGCCTTTGGCTTTTTAACGCCCGTCTTCTTTGCCGCCGTCTTCTTCGC
>CANPNN010000121.1 GCA_947575475.1 uncultured Pseudoflavonifractor sp. | reverse complement strand
TTTTTCACATTCTGGTGGAAAGTTGGGAAAAGGGCTTTACTTTCCTCCAAAGGCAATGATATAATACTTTCGTATAAGTGCGTACTTCTCCAATTTATTGGACACAATAGATAAGCGGCCGGAGCCTTCTGTCCGGCCTTACAATAGCCGCCGGAGTGTGTGCCCGGCGGGAGAGCGAGGGCTTTCACTTGACAAAATATGTGATTCATGGCGGCAGGCCCCTCTATGGAACGGTAGAGATCTCCGGCGCGAAAAACGCGGCGGTGGCCATTCTTCCTGCCGCTCTTTTGGTAGATGGCGTCTGCCGGATCGAAAATATCCCCCAGATCAGCGACGTTTCCCTTATTTTGAATATCCTTCAGGAGCTGGGGGCCGACGTACGGACGGTGAACCGGACCACGGTGGACATCGACTGCTCCCACATCCGCAATGCCGCCGTTCCCGATGCGCTGGCCCGGAAGATCCGGGCCTCCTACTACTTCATCGGCGCCATGCTGGGCCGGTTCGGCGCGGCGGAGGTGCCTCCTCCCGGCGGCTGCGACTTCGGCGGGAGGCCCATCGACCAGCACATCAAGGGGCTGGCCGCCATGGGGGCCGACATGGAGATCAAGGGCGGGCTGATCCGGGCCAAGGCCAGGGAGGGCCGGCTCCAGGGAAACACCATCTATATGGACATGGTGTCGGTGGGCGCCACCATGAACCTTATTATCGCCGCCGCTCTGGCGGAGGGTACTACTATTATTGAAAACGCCGCCAAAGAGCCACATATTGTGGATCTGGCCAACTTTTTGAACTCTATGGGCGCTTCCATTATGGGGGCGGGCACCGATGTGATCAAGATCCGCGGGGTGGATCACCTGTCCGGCGGTATCTATTCCATTATCCCCGACCAGATCGAGGCGGGGACCTATATGGCCGCCGTCACCGCCACGGGGGGCGACGTATTGGTGAAAAACGTGATCCCCAAGCATTTGGAGTGCATCACCGCCAAGCTCATCGAAATGGGCGCAGAGGTGGAGGAGTTGGACGATGCCGTGCGGGTGTGCCGTACGGGCGAACTATACCGCACCAATATAAAGACTCTCCCCTATCCCGGCTTCCCCACCGATATGCAGCCCCAGGTGGCGGCCTGCCTTTGCATGGCCCAGGGCACCAGCGTGCTCACCGAGGGGGTCTGGGACAACCGCTACCGCTATGTGGATGAGTTCCGCCGTATGGGCGCTCACATCCAGGTGGACGGTAAGATCGCCGTCATCGAGGGAGTGCCTCAGCTCACCGGGGCCGCCGTGGAGGCCTGCGACCTGCGGGCGGGAGCCGCCCTTATCATCGCGGCGTTGGCGGCCCAAGGCTCCACTGTCATCGGACAGATCCAGCACATTGAGCGGGGATATGAGGACATTGTCCGCAAGCTCTCGGGTATCGGGGCTGACATCCGGGTGGTGGTCACCCCCGACGAGGACAAGGCCGCCAAAGTGGGCTGATTTGTCAAAAAAAGGGGAAGCGGCGGCAGTTGCCGCCGCTTTTTTGACGTTGGGGCGCAATACATACAAAGGAGCCATTCTATGGAACTTCACACCTTGGCCTCCGGGTCCTCGGGCAACTGTATTTTGCTCTCTCACTGCGGCAGCCACATCCTGGTGGATGCGGGCATCTCCTGCCGCCGCATCACCACAGCCCTGCGTTCCCTGGGAATAGAACCGGAGGAGCTGGCGGGGGTCTGTATCACCCACGAGCACTCCGACCATATCGCGGGGCTGGCCACCCTCACCAAGCACTATGCCCTGCCCCTTTACACCAGCCCCGGCACCGCCCGGCAGCTGTGCTACCGGATGGCAGGGCTGGAGGACCTGATCCGCCCCCTGGCCCCCGGGGAAGCAACGGAAGCGGGAGCCTTCCTTTTGGGCGGCTTTTCCACCTCCCACGACGCCTCCGAGCCCATGGGATTTACCTTCTCCGCAGACGGGCGGAAGGCGGCGGTGGTCACCGATCTGGGCTTTGTATCCGATGAGGTGCTCCGCGCCGTAGTGGGTTCCCAGGCGGTGGTCTGCGAGAGCAACCATGACGTGGAGTGGCTGAAATCCGGGCCATATCCTTACTACTTAAAAGCCCGGATCCTGGGGGATAAGGGGCATCTCAGCAACGAGGCGGGGGCCGCTCTAGCCCTCCGGTGCGCCCAGGCGGGGGCCCATACGGTGATCTTGGCCCACCTGTCGGCGGAGAACAACAGTCCGGAGCGGGCGCTGCAAACGGCCCTGACCGCCCTGTCCGCCGGAGGGTTTGAGGATGTAAAGCTGGCGGTGGCCCCCCGGAGCGAGCCATCGCCCCTTTATGAGGTGTAAAAAATGATGAATGTGACCCTCATTTGTGTGGGGAAGATGAAGGAAAAGTTCTATATCGATGCGGCAGCGGAGTACCAGAAACGGCTGAGTGCCTTCTGCCGGTTGACTCTCATTGAGTTGCCGGAGGAAAAACTGCCTCCAAATCCCTCCCAAGCCCTGATAGACGCCGCTCTGGCAAGGGAGGCCGCCGCCGTCCGCTCCAAGCTGCCTCCCAATTCCCGGACCGTGGCCTTGTGTATCGAGGGACAGATGCTTTCCAGTACGGAATTGGCCAAACGGCTGCAAGCTTGGGAGATCGGTCCTACCAATAAGCTGGCGTTCCTCATCGGCGGATCTTTTGGGCTGGACGAGAAACTGAAAAGCGAGGCGTGGGTCAAGCTGAGTATGTCCCCCATGACCTTCCCCCACCACCTGGCCCGGGTGATGCTGCTGGAGCAGGTCTACCGGGCCTTTCAGATCAACGGGGGAAGCCCCTACCATAAATGAGGAAGGAGTGACGGCCTGTGGCGGAAAGCGGCTTGTTGGAGAACTGGCCCAAGGGACCGGACGGAGAACCGGAGAGGGCGGCGCTGCTGGAAAACGCCGGGGATTTTGCCGCTTTTGGCGGCCTTATCTGCTCTATGCTGGAGTCTTTTGGCATCCCTTACCTGACCAGGCGTACGGGACAGGGGCAGATCGGATTTCTCTACGGCGGTTTTTCTCCTGAGGGGATCCGGATCTATGTCCCCGCCTCCCGCCTGGAGGAGGCCCGGGAGCTTCTGGCGGCGGAGAATGGAGAGGAAGAATTTTTATGAAAAAGCCCCGGGCTGTATGCCCGGGGCTTTTTGCTTTTTTACCGCTTCAGGGTCTCGGCCCAGGCAGCGTATTTTTCTACCTTTTCGGCACACTCGGCCTTGCTATCGCCGGAAGCCAGGATGTAGACCTTTACCTTGGGCTCGGTGCCCGAGGGACGGACCACCAGGTCGGTGCCGTCGGCCAGCTTGTACTTCAGCACGTTGGAGCCCTTCAGCTCCATCTGGGTCTTCTTGCCGGTGGCCACCTCCTCTTCGACGCCGTCCTTGTAGTCCTTGCGGACGGTGACGGGGACGCCGGCGATCTCGGTCAGGGGCTTGGCCCGCAGGTCGGCCATGAGCTGGGCCATCTTCTGAAGGCCGTCCAGGCCGGGCATGACTAGGTTCAAAGTCTTCTCGGCGTAGTCGCCGTACTTGGCGTACAGCTCCTGGAGGGCGTCGTAGAGGGTCATGCCCCGGTCATAGTAGTAGGCCGCCATCTCGGTGGCCACCAGGGTGGCGGTGACCGCGTCCTTGTCCCGGACGTAGTCGCCCATCATGTAGCCGTAGCTCTCCTCGTAGGCGAAGATGACCTTGCCCTCGCCGGAGGCCTCCAGGGCGTTTTTCTTCTCGGCCATGAACTTGAAGCCGGTAAAGGTGTCGTAGCTCTTCACGCCGTTGACCTCGGCCACTTTCCGGGCCATCTCGGTGGTGACGATGGTCTTGAGGGCAGTGGCGTTCTCCGGCAGGGTGCCCATGCGCTTGCGGGCGTTGATGACATAGTCCAGCAGAAGAACGCCGGTCTGGTTGCCCGAGATGGCGATGTACTCGCCCTTGCTGTCCCGGACCATGATACCGATCCGGTCGGCGTCGGGGTCGGACCCCAGGATGAAGTCGGCGCCCTCCTTCTTGGCAAGCTCCACCGCCAGGGCGAAGCCCTCCGGGTTCTCCGGGTTAGGGGAAACCACGGTGGGGAAGTCTCCGTCGATGACCATCTGCTCGGGCACACAGATCACGTGCTTCACGCCCAGGCGCTTCAGGGCCTCGGGGATCAGCTTGTAGCCGCAGCCGTGGAAGGGGGTGTAGACCATCTTGAAGCGGTCCGCCACCCGGGCCACCACCGCCTTGTCGGTGGCCTGGCCCATCACGTTGGCCAGGAACTTCTCATCGGTCTCGGCCCCCATGATGGTGATAAGGCCGGCCTTCTGCGCCTCGGCAAAATCCATGCGCTTCACGCTGTCGAACACGTCGTTCTTCTCCATCCGGGCGGCGATGGCGGCGGCGTGGTGAGGGGGCAGCTGGGCCCCGTCGGCCCAGTAGACTTTGTAGCCATTATACTCCTTGGGGTTGTGGCTGGCGGTGACGTTCACGCCGGCGATGCAGCCGTACTCCCGAATGGCGAAGGACACCTCGGGAGTGGGGCGCAGATCCTCGAAGATGCGGGTGGGGATGCCGTTGGCGGCCATGACGGAGCAGACCTCCTCGGCAAACTCCCGGCTGTGGTTGCGGCAGTCGTGGCAGACGGCTACGCCCTTCTTCACGGCCTCGGGCCCCTCGGCCAGGATGACCTCGGCAAAGGCCTGGGTGGCGTGGCGGATCACGTGGCGGTTCATCTGGT
>CANPNN010000120.1 GCA_947575475.1 uncultured Pseudoflavonifractor sp. | reverse complement strand
ATAGCGAGTCGCTCCGTACCCTACATAAAATACTTCCTTATAAGTCCGGCCCTTTCAAGCGCCGGGGGTGTTTTTTGCTTAAGTTCCCATGGTATGGGAGCGGAGATAATCGAACCACCGCTGGTTTCCCTGGGCGGTCAGATGCAGTCCATCGTAGGTGAGATCGGGAGCCAGCGCGCCGTTTGCCTCGGTAAATCCGGCCCCTACCGCTACCAGGTATACCTTTTTCTCCTGGGCCAGGCGGGCCAGAAGTTCGCTCCGGCTGGCCAAAAGGGCGTTGCCCGGGGTCCGGGCTGCCGCCCGGGAGACGGTGACGGGGATCAGGGTCTGCACATAGATCTGAATTCCCGGGAGTATCTTCCGCAGGTCGTCGATCAGGGCGGCGTATTCTGTGTAGAATTCCTCCTCCTCCATCCAAGAGGCCTCGTTAAAGCCCAGCATCAGGAAGACCTTGCCGCACCCAGACCCCTCCAGCATCTGCTGGAGGGTGGCCCGCTGCCCATCCCGGTAAAACACACTGCCGGAGCGGACATCCCGGACATTGAGGCCCACCTGGGTCAGGTCCAGTCTGGGCTGGAACAGTCCTGCGGCCAGCAGCTCGCCCAGCCGCGCGTCCCCGATAAACGCCGCATCGGCAAACCATCCGACGGATACAGGCCGGGAGGCGGAGAGGGGACCTTCAAAGACAAAAGGAGGGTCCGCCGTCTGGGGAAGGGTCTGAAGGTGGGGGCTCCGGACAGCCTGACCCGGCGGGGAGAGAAGCAAGGCCAGGACCAGAGCCGGGGGAAGAGTTCGAAAAATCCTCATCATTCAGCCATCCAAAAAGGCGTCTACGGGGCCGTAGTCGGCGGCAATGACCAACAGGGCGGAGTTGCTCCGGACCTGGACGACGGCCTTGTCCAGCTTGGGCAGCTCGTCGGGGAGGTAGGTTTTCAATTCATCCTTCCGGTCTTCCACCCGATAGCCCAGCAGTTCCCCTGCGGTCTGGGCCGCTGTCTCGTCGGAGAAGGTAAAGATGGCCAGCTCTTCGGCGGAGGTGGTGGAGCCGTATACGGCGCTGGCAGTGACAGTGCTCTCGTCGATCCCGTAAAGGGCGCAGGCCGTAGCCTGGTCGATCTCTGTCAGAGCCTCACCAAATACGCCGGAGGCGTCCTGCAGAGTTTTCGCGTCGCGTTCCGGGTCAAAAGGGGCGGCCTTCTTCCCGCCGCAGGCGGAAAGAGACAGACAGAGCGCGGCGGCACACAGGCAAAAGAGGATCTTTTTCATCTGATATCTCCTCCTGAAATGAAAATCACTGGCCTGTGTGGCTGGTAAGATACTCCAGCCACAGGCTGTACCCGGCCTTGCGGAAATGGACGCCGTCGGCGGAGATGTCCGCGGGGCTTTCGCCGTTTTCGTCCACCAGACCCTTCGGGATATCCACCAGCCGGACCTTCTTCTCCTCACAGAGGGCGGGAAGGACTTCGTTATAGCTGGAGATCCCCTCGTTGGTCACATAGTAGGGGATGGCGTTGGCCTTACATTTGAGCGTGTTCACCGGGAAAATGGATTGGACGTAAAGAAGGGCGTCCGGCTGACATTCCCGGATGGCGTCGATGAGCTGACCATAGGTCTCGGCAAAGCTTTCGGGGTCATAATAACCCAATTCGTTAACGCCCAAAGCTATGTAGACCTTGTCATAGGAGCCCAGGGCCAGGGCCTCCAGGACGGATAACTTTTCCGAGCCAGACCGGATGACCTTCTTTTCTTCCACCACATCATAGACTGTGAGTCCGGTATAATCCAAAAAGACGGCCTTGGAGGTGATGCCGCTGTATAACTTGAGCCCGTCGGTGCGGGAGTCGCCGATAAATACCGCGTCGGAAAACCACTCCTCCTGGTCTACCGGCTCTCCCTCGGGGACCGGCTGAGCCCAATCAGGCTCCGGCGTAGGGGCCGGGGTAGGTTCCGGCGTAGGGGTTGGCTTTGGAGTAGGGGAGAGAAGGGACTCTGGAGCAAAAGTTGGGACGGGGCTTTCCGCTGCGGCCTCGGCAGGTTGCCCTGTCAGGTCCGGCCGGGTAAAAAGAAAAATCAATATAATGGCCAGACAACCCATCAAAACTGCCATGAGCCATCGGGGCGGAGAGGGGCGGGAAGGCACAGAAATCAACTCCTATATCTCTAATTACAGCGGAATATTCACATAGCGGTCCGCACCCAAAAGCTGGGCCAGCTGGGCCAGACTGTCCACCTCATAGGTGGGCTTCACCACCCCGGCCTTTGCGCCGGGACTGCGGACCCATACGCTGTCCAGCCGGGACTGAAAGGCGCCCTTGATGTCGCTGGAAAGGCTGTCGCCAATGACCAGGGCTTTGGTCCGCTGGGGACCGGGCCCCACGCCCAGAGCGGCAAGCACCGCGTCAAAGTAGGCTCTTTCCGGCTTGCGGCAGCCCATTTCTCCGGAAATGAAGACCCGGTCTCCAAAGTAACGGGCCAGGGGGGATTTCTGCAGCCGCCGCCGCTGGACATGAGAGATCCCGTTGGTGGTAAGGGCCAGAATATACCGGTCCGAAAGCCGGTGACACAGCTTCTCCGCGCCGGGCATCAGAGTGGAACACTCGGAGAGGCAGGAGAGGAAAAAGTCGCTCCACTGTCCGGGATCTCCCGGCTGCCCGGGGAACTCCTCCATCTCAAAAAGCAGTTGGAACCGCTTGGGACCCAGTGCGTCCTGGGAGATCTTACCGTGATCGTAGTCCAGCCATAGGGCGGAATTGATGGCCCGGTACCGGGTCTTGACCTCCGCTGTAGGGGAGACCCCGTAGCGGATCAGGGTCCGGGTCAAAGCGAACTCCTCAGCGGCGTTGAAGTCGAACAGGGTATTGTCTGCATCCAACAGAAGCCAGCGGTACTGTGTCATGGGCGGTCCTCCTTTCGGGGCAGGGGAGTTTGACGGCGGAAGGCGGTCCACATCCGCACGGCGGAGGATACCAACAACACGCCTACTGCAATGGCTCCGGCCAAGCCCAGGGTGTGGAGAAAGGAGAGGAGAAACTGGTCCACCTCACCCCGCATAGCGTATTCCATGGTATAGTAGATCCCTCCGCCGGGGACCAAGGGGAAGATGGCCACCAGAAGGTATCCTGTGACGGGGCATTTGCGGACCCGGGCCATGACCTCGGCATAGACCGAGATGACCAGGGCGGCCACAAAGGTTTGGGTGATCTCGTTTTGCAGCAGCGGGGCAAAAAGCAGGTAGGAAAACCAGGCCAGCCCTCCGCCAAAAGCGCAGATCAGAACGCCAAGACCCCGGATATTGTAAATGACGGAGAAAGCTCCGCTGGCCACAAAGGCAAAAAACACGGGCAGAATAACATCTCTCATTGCTGCCTACACCCCCCAAAAAAGCCGGGCCAGGCTCAGGGCAAACCCGGTGCCCAGGGCTACGGATACCCCGGTCAGGAGCGCATCTGCGATCTTGCTCAGCCCCGCCACCATGTCGCCTGCGATCACGTCCCGGATGGCGTTGGTAAAGATAATGCCGGGGACCAGGGCCATCAGAGCGCCGATGATGACCAATTCACTGTGCTGGGCAAACCCCAGCCGGGTCAGGGCGGAGGCCAAAAAGGCGGACAGGGCGGAACACAGCATAGACTTGAAAAATAGGTTGGCGTGAAAACGGGTCATGGCGGTCAAAGCTACTCCGATAGTCAGCCCGCAGCTTCCGGCGGCCAGGGCGTCCCGCCCGGTGCCTCCGAAAAAAAGGGAAAAGGTGGCGGAGACGGCAAAGTAAGCACACAGCAAAACGGGAAAGGGATACGTCCGGTGCCGAAGGGAGATCTCTTCCAACCGCCGGTGGGCGTCATCCAGAGACGGTGTTTCCCGGCAAAGGCGGCGGCCCAGGTCATAGTATTTTTCCAACAGATCGATATCGGTGCCGTGGGTAGGCATGCGCCGCACCTGGGTCAATGTCTCCCCCTCCGGGGTCACGAAACTGACGATGATGCAGTTGGGGATAACAAAGGGATTTGCCTGGGTGATGCCGTAAGCATGGAGCAGCCGGGCGATGGCCTCCTCCACCCGGTAGATCTCCGCCCCGCTCTCCAAAAGTCCGTACCCCAAATCAGCGGCCACCGCCAAAAGCGCGTTGTAATCCATGACGGTGTTCGCCCTCCTCCCGGTAAAATCTCTGCAGAAAATAGTTTACCCCATTTCGCTCCTCCCCGCAAGGGGAAGAGGAGCAAAATGGGGAAGTTTTTGCTGGAAAACAGGATAAGCCCTCTCAATCGGCGGGAGGGTGGGCGCCGCCCAACTGGGAACGCTCCTCCACCAACTCCCCATAGAGCTTTCGAAGGGTCCAGCCGGCGTTGGTGGGGGTGAGAACGGCCTTCAAACAGGGGGCGGGAAGCCGCCGGAGGGACAGCAGGAGCCGGTCCAGGGCCTTCTCTGAGAAGTGGCAGAGGACGAGAAGGGGCTCGGGAAGGGGGGCTCCCTCGGGCAGGGGCTCCCCGGGGCGAAGCCCCTGGGCCAAAACGGACAGGGGGCGGTCCAGACCGGTCCCGTCCAGCACCCGGAGCTTGATATTTTGGATGGCGCAGAGCTGAAGCAGCTTGGGGCCATAGGGCTGGGGGGAGGGAGAGTAAAACAGGATGGTGGGCGTGGGCATAAAAAGCCCCCCTTTCTCCGTGATGGCTCTATCCTATCACGGAAAAAGGGGGGTGTCCAGAGGGAAAGAAAGTTATTTCTTTCCCTTGCCGTTTTCGTT
>CANPNN010000119.1 GCA_947575475.1 uncultured Pseudoflavonifractor sp. | reverse complement strand
GCAAGGAGGACGCCATGGAGCGGGGGGCCGCCAAGGCCGCGGAATACTCCGGGGCGGATATCATCGACATCAATATGGGCTGTCCCATGCCGAAAATCTATAATAACGGCGAAGGCTCCGGCCTGGCCCGGGACCCGGAAAAGGCCGCAAAGGTGGCTGCCGCCGTCATCCGGGGCGCCGGAGGACGGCCCGTCACCGCCAAGATCCGTCTGGGCTGGGACAGCGGACACCTCAATTATCTGGAGCTGGCCAAGCGTTTAGAGGGCGCGGGAGTCTCCGCCATCGCCATCCACGGCCGGACCACCGTACAGAAATACAAGGGCCGTGCCGACTGGAACCCCATCCGGGAGGTAAAGGAGGCCCTCTCTATCCCGGTGATCGCCAATGGGGACGTCTTCTCCTCCAAGGACGCGGTGGACATCGTCAAGCGCACCGGGGCGGACATGGTGATGATCGGCCGGGGGGCCTTGGGCAACCCCTGGCTCTTTCAGCAGTGCGCCGCCGCCCTCCGGGGGGACCCCATTCCGGAGCGTCCCCCCCTCCCGGAGCGGATCGACACGGCGGTGGAGCAGATCGAGATGACCGCCCGCCAGAAAGGGGAGCGGGTGGCCTGTCTGGAAGCCCGGCGGCAGTATATCCTGTACCTGAAGGGGATCCCTTACGCCGGATACTATAAGGAAAAACTGTGCCGGGTGGAAACGTTGGAGCAGGTGTATGAAATCACAAAGGGGATCAAACGGGACTTAAAGGACCCGGAGGAATAGGGACGGGCGCACGACGTGTGCCCGTATTTGCGGTATTTCAAAGGAGAAAGGCAGGTGAGGAAGCGGTGACAGAGCAGGAGCTGGTCCAAGCCGCCCAACAGGGCGACCAAGGGGCCTTTTCCCGATTGGTGGAAGCCAATCAGGGTAAAATATACAGCCTGTGCTTCCGGATGACGGGCAACCCCGACGACGCCGCCGACCTCACCCAGGAGGCCTTTCTCAACGCCTGGCGGGGCCTTGGCAAATTTGGCGGGCAGAGCACTTTTTCCACCTGGCTCTATCGTCTGGCCGCCAACGCCTGCATCGACTTCCTCCGCCGGGAGAAGCGGCGCAGCGCCCTGTCCATGACTCTGGAGGACGGGGAGGACGAGGACCACCAGGCCGACCTCCCCGACGAGCGCTGGTCCCCGGAGCGGGAGTTGGAGCGGAAGGAACTCCGAAACGCTGTTCAGAAGGGCCTTTTGACCCTCTCCCCCGAACACCGGCAGGTACTTCTTCTCCGGGAGACCGAGGGCCTGTCCTACCAGGAGATCGGCCAGGCCCTGGACCTGGAGGAGGGCACGGTGAAGTCCCGCATCGCGCGGGCAAGATTGGCTCTGAAAGATTATTTGCAAAAGAGTGGGAACTTTTCCAGCTTCCCGCCGTCCAAGTAAGTGAAAAAGCAAACGAAAGGAGGCCGCCCCTATGGCGCATTGTGACGAATATATAGACCTGATCAGCGCCGCCATCGACGGGGCGCTCTCCCCCGTGGAGCAGGAAAAGCTGGACTCCCATCTGGCCTCCTGTCCAGAGTGCAGGGCCCTCTATGAGGAACTGACCGCCCTCCACGCCGCCCTCTCGGGCCTTCCCCCCGTGGAAATCCCGGCGGACCTGACAGAGCGCATCATGGACGCGGTGGCGGCGGAGCAGGTGCTTCCCTTCGCCCCCACCCAGGCCCAAAAATCCCCCGTCCGCCGGTGGCGTTGGCTCACCTCCGCCGCCGTGCTGGCGTTGGTGTTGGCCGGGACCTGGGGGCTCCGACCCTGGGAGAACACCGCTAGGGACGCAAAGCCGGAGGGCGCGCCCTCCTCCATCCTTCAGAATATTCCGGCCAGTGACGAGTCCCTGCCCGAGGCCAGCCAGGCTGTCCCGGAAAACGCCGCCGGGACCATGACCCTCTCCGGTGACGCCGCCGACCAGTCGTCCGCCGACCCGGCTTCCAAGGCCTATGAAAGCGGCGGCCTTCTCACTGCCCCAGGAGATGGGGAAAAATGGAAGAGCCCCTCCAATGGAAACATATCCGAAGCGGTGGTGGAGCCGGATGCCGCCGCCCCTCCCACAGCCAGGATGATGCCCTCCGCCGCCGCCAGGGATGACGGCGGCCAGACCCCCGTCCTCTTCTCCGCCATGCCCGCCGTGGCTCCCCAGGAGACCCCGCCCCCGGAGGAGGACAAAACTCCGGCGGAGACCGAGCCCCCGACAGTCCGGTCCTTCATGACCACGGCCAACGGTGTGACCAACCACTCCCTCTCCCCCTACCGCCAGGCCATCGACCTCTGCGCCGCCTTTCTGTACCCCAGGATCGACCTCACCGCCGCCGTGGCCGACGAGCTTGGCCAGACGGTGACCCTGCCCTACCCCGACGGCGGCGACGTTCTCTTTTTCTGCGATACCGTGGCCGAGGACGGCCGCTATCTGGTGGTCTGCGAGCCCGGAGACTGGGCCAGCCAGTTCTGGGTGGACCTCTCCTCCGGGACGGTCACCCTCATTGCCGCTGGCGACCCCCAAACTCCCACGGTCACCGACCCGGAGCAGGCCCTGGAGCGGCTGGCGGAATACCAGTATCCCCACGATCTCTCCTGCCTGTACCGGGAGATGGCGGCGGACGCCCCCCTTTCCGTCCGATTTTTCTGGGACCGGCAGTATCAAGATATGGAACTGACCATCACCCAGGATGGCGAGGACAAGGACTGCTTCTACTTCATCTGCCTCTGGGCGGACAGCCCCGAAAGTGCCTATCGCTACTCGGTCCAACGGGCGGACGGCCAGGTGGCCTTTCTGGGGGAACCCCTGACGGCAGACGGGGCCCTGGCCCTCCTGCTGGAGCGCTATCCCCAGCCCGGGTGCGAGACCTGGGAATACGGGAATATCCAGCCGGGATGGCAGTCCCCCATCTGGACACGGGATGGTATCGACTGCTGGCTCAAATATGAGGGCCCCGGGGAGTATGACGGCAGGATCTATTACGGGTTCAACCAGTATGAGACCGCCTGGGAGGGAACTCCCGGGATCATCAGCTCCCCCCAAGGCTACTCCGTCCCCGCCGAAGGCGGAAGGATCACCCTCGCCGGAAATTGATCTTCCTGTCATACAGGCCCCGCACAGGGATCTTCCCTGTGCGGGGCCTTCTGTCTTTATAAGTGCGGAAGATTCTTGCGGTATTCACGCAAGTCATCTTCCCGTACAGTCTCAATGATCTTATCAAGGGCCGCGGTAAGAGTGTCCTTCTCCTCCGGCAAAGTCCCCTGAAACTGGAAGGCGTTGGATGCGCCTAAAGCGGCAAATTGGGTCGGTATCTTCAGGTTTTCCAGGAGCGTGCGGATCTCCCTGTACTTTTCGATCTCACTCTCCTCTTGCCAGTTTCCCCGCCGGATCTCCTGATAAAGCTCCGAGTCCGGATAGATGGTCAGCATGTTGACGCCGATCAGCGTCGGGCGGAGCTGATTGCAGACGGCGGCTGTGGCCTTTGCACCGGTTTCCCCCCGGTCCGCGCCGGAGATCCCCGCCAGGTAGAAAAAGCTGTAATGGATCCCTGCCTGGTCCAGCCTCCGGCACTGCTTCACAATATCGGCGGCGGCATACCCCTTATTCATAAATCCCAGAGCCTTGTCATCGCCCGTCTCGATCCCGATGGTTAGACCGTCATATCCGGCTTGGCGCAGGGTCGCCAACTCCTTCTCTGATTTTAGTGTAACGTCCGTAATTCGAGCAAAGCACCCGATCGTTTTAATAGAGGGAATGTACCGCCGGATCAGGTCTGCGATCTCTGCAAGCCGTTCAGACTTCAATACAAAAGGATTTGCTCCGGTCAAAAAAGCCCTCTGCGGACGCTCCGGTCGGGGCATCCCCTGCAAACGGGCCGCCAGCATGGAAATGGGGTCTGTACTCCAGAGCTGCGCCTCCTGCAGATCGCTCTCTATGTCCTCAAGAGGGGACATTCTGAATTTGAATGGCAAGTCCTCATAGAGCGTACAAAATTTACATTTGTGGTGGGTGCAGCCCGCCGTGACCTCAAGCAGCAGCGAGGAAGCCTCGTAGGGCGGCCGCCATATCGTTCCGGTGTAGTGCATAGCAAAACCTCCTTATTTTTCCGCCATTATACCATGGCACAGCGAAAATAAAAGTACGGTACTTTTTTGTAGTACCTTGCTTTTTTGATGCAGAGGCAATACAATGGGCTGACAGGAGGTGGCGGAAATGAGAAAAACAGAAACGGCAGTCCAACGCTGCAAAACCATGTCGACCCTTCAAAAGATACTGGGCGGGAAATGGAAGCTCGAGATCCTCTACTATATCGCCTTTCACGACATTCACCGGTTCGGCGCTTTGCGCCGCCAGCTCGGGGAGATCACGGAGTCCTCCCTTACAAAGCAGCTCCGGGAATTGGAGGCCGATGGATTCCTGATCCGCCATGACTATCAAGAGGTCCCCCCAAGGGTGGAATATACCCTGTCCGCGCTGGGTGCGAGTTTCATTGACGTCATCCGGTATATGAAGCAGTGGGGAGAACGGAATCTGCCCGACTGCGCCGGCTAAAGGCGGAGGTAATTTTTGTGCGATTTTCTCAAAATTTTTGTTGTCAACTCTCCCGCTTTGCGATATAATGGACAAGAACAGTGAAATTTTCAGCTCCCCCCACTGTAAACCCACAACGTAAGGAGAGGACACACATGAGCTATTCCGCGCAAAATATCCGCAACATCTGCCTGCTGGGCCACGCCGGCAACGGCAAGACCTCTCTGGCGG
>CANPNN010000118.1 GCA_947575475.1 uncultured Pseudoflavonifractor sp. | reverse complement strand
TATACCCAAATAGAAATTTACCATTTTAACCCCCAAATGCAACTGGGAGTAAATTCAAATGAAATTTCGCAAACTTGTGACTTTGGGCGTTGCAGGAGCTCTTGCCCTGTCGCTTGCCGCCTGTGGCGGCGGGGCCGCACAGACTCCGGCTCCCGCCCCGGAGAGTCCGGATCCTGCCGTAGAGAGTGGAACTCCGGTAGAGTCTGCCGATGATACGTATGTGGTGGGTATTTGCCAACTGGCGCCTCACCCCGCTCTGGATGCCGCCACCCAAGGCTTTAAGGATGCTTTGAACACATTGCTCCCTGGCCGGGTGGACATTCAGGAGCAGAACGCCGCTGGCGATACCCCCACTTGCGGTACTATTATCAACGGTTTTGTTTCCAACAAGGTGGATCTGATCATGGCCAATGCTACAGCGCCCCTCCAGGCAGCCGCCTCCGCTACTGACGTCATCCCGGTGCTTGGAACCTCAATTACTGAGTATGGTGTGGCCCTGGGTATTGACAACTTCTCCGGAACGGTAGGGAGCAACGTCTCCGGAACTTCCGACCTGGCGCCTCTGGACCAGCAGGCCCAGATGATCAAGGATTGGTATCCCAATGCCACCGATATCGGTCTCGTTTACTGTTCTGCCGAGCCTAACAGCCAGTACCAGGTGGACAATGTTCAGAAGTATCTGGAGGATATGGGCTATATCTGTGAGCTGTATCCCTTCTCCGATACCAACGATATGGCCACGGTTGTGCAGAACGCAGTGTCCAACAGTGATGTGCTTTATGTGCCCACCGACAACACTGCTGCCAACAACACCGGTATCATCGATAACATCTGCCGGGGCGTGATCCCCGTCTTTGCCGGGGAAGAGGGCATCTGCGGCGGCTGCGGTGTGGCGACCCTGTCCATCAGCTACTATGATATTGGCTACAAGACCGGTGAGATGGCCGTCGACATTCTGGCCAACGGCGCCGATATCTCCACTATGGCCATCGAGTACGCACCTCAGTTCGTCAAGAAGTACAATCCCGTTACCTGTGAGGCTTTGGGCCTGACCGCCCCCGAGGGGTACGAGGCCATCGTGACCGAGTAATTTCCGAACCGCGTGAAAACAGCGGGAAAGGACCTCCTTTCCCGCTGTTTTCTGGTATCTTTGCATTGAGGAGGGATCGCCTGTGTCTGGCTTTCTCAGCGCTCTGCCGGGAGCGGTGTCCCAGGGACTGATTTGGGGCATCATGGCCATCGGCGTTTATATCACCTATAAAATATTGGATATTGCGGACCTGACGGTGGACGGCACTCTGTGTACCGGGGGCGCAGTATTCGTGATGTTATTTTCCAGCGGAGTCAACTTGTGGCTCGCCATGCTGGCGGCTATGCTTTCGGGGATGCTGGCGGGCCTGGTGACTGGCGTTCTCCACACCGCCTGTGGGATACCGGCGATCCTGGCCGGTATCCTGACCCAGTTGTCGCTCTATTCGGTGAACATGGCCATTATGAACTTCAAGGCGTCAGTAGCCCTGTCCATCATGCAGAAGGAGACCCTGGACAAGCTACTGGTTTCCCTGCGCTTTGTCCAGGGGAGCAAGGGAGGCTTTCCCATCTACCGCCATCCCATCCTTGTGGTGGGCCTGTTTACCGTAGCCCTGATCGCCATTTTGTACTGGTTCTTTGGCCGAGAGCTGGGCGCTGCCCTCCGGGCTACCGGGTCCAACGCCAATATGGCCCGTGCCCAGGGAATCAACACCGATTTCTGCAAGGTGCTTGGCCTCGTGCTTTCCAACGGGCTGGTGGCCCTGTCCGGCGCTCTTTTGTGCCAGTATAATGGCTCCAACGAGATCAATGTGGGCCGGGGTGCCATCGTCATCGGCCTGGCCGCCGTTATTATCGGCGAGGTCCTGCTGGGGAAGGTGTTTGTCAACTTTGCCTTAAAGCTGCTGTCAGTCTCCATCGGCGCCATTCTCTACTATATGGTGCTCCAGGCGGTGATCCAGATGGGTCTTAACCCCAACTATCTAAAGCTTCTCTCCGCCGTGGTGGTGGCCATCTTCCTGACCATCCCCTATTGGAAGGGCAAATACTTTGGGAAGGGCCAGAGAAAGGGGGCTGCCGGAAATGCTTGAACTTAAAAACGTCTGGAAAACCTTCAACGCCAATACCGTTAACGAGAAGGTGGCCCTTAAGGGAGTCAGCCTCACCCTGAACGACGGAGAATTTGTCACTGTCATCGGCGGAAACGGGGCGGGCAAGTCCACCCTGATGAACGCCGTAGCCGGAGTCTATCCGGTGGATCAAGGCTCCATCACCATTGACGAAGTGGATGTGACCCATTTGCCCGAGCATAAGCGGGCCCCTTATATTGGCCGGGTTTTTCAGGACCCTATGATGGGAACCGCCGCCACCATGCAGATTGAGGAGAACCTGGCCCTGGCTGCCCGCAGGGGACAGCCCCGGGGGTTAAAGGCGGGTATCACCAAGGCAGAGAGGGAGGAATACCAGGAACTGCTGAAACTTCTGGACCTGGGTCTGGAGGACCGGCTGACCTCCAAGGTGGGCCTTCTCTCCGGCGGCCAGCGCCAGGCCCTGACCCTGCTGATGGCAACCCTGCGGAAGCCAAGGCTTCTCCTGCTGGACGAACACACCGCCGCCCTGGACCCCAAGACAGCGGCCAAGGTGCTGGACACCACCGAGCGCATTGTTCAGAAGGATAAGCTCACCACCCTGATGATCACCCACAACATGAAGGACGCCATTGCTCATGGAGACCGACTCATCATGATGTACGACGGAAAGATCGCCGTGGACGTATCCGGCCAGGAGAAAAAGAAACTGACGGTGGAGACTCTTCTGGGGATGTTTAGCAAGGCCTCTGGCTCCGACGAGGCCGATGATAAGCTGCTCCTTTCTTGAAGCAGATAGGAAAAAGGCGGTCTTCAGGGCCGCCTTTTTTGCGCCAGAAAAAGGGAAAAAAGATCGGGGTCCGATTCATACAATGGAAATAACTCTGTGCTATTCTAAATATTGTAAGATTGGTTTATACGGAAAAAAGGAGGCGCAAATGGCGAGCAATCCCAACTATCATGACCTTCGGCCCGAGGTGCGGGCCATGGCGGCGGATGTGAGAAAGCACAGCCGCATCAACGCCGCGGACTATGTAAAATACGATGTGAAACGGGGCCTGCGGGATCTGAACGGGAAGGGCGTGGTGGCGGGATTGACCGAGATCTCGGAGGTGCACGCCAAGGAGAAGCTTCCCGACGGTACTGAGGTCCCCTGTGAGGGCAAGCTCTACTACCGGGGGGTGGATGTGGAGGAGTTGGTGACCGGAAGCCTCCGGGAGAACCGCTTCGGCTTTGAGGAGGCGGCTTACCTTCTCCTTCTGGGCCATCTTCCCACCGGGGAGGAGCTGGCGGAGTTCCAGCAGCTTTTGGGCTATTACCGAACTCTTCCCAATAATTTTGTTCGGGACGTGATCCTGAAGACCCCCAGCCGGGATGTGATGAACTCCTTGGCCCGGAGCGTCCTTAACATGGCAGCCTATGACGGCAGGGCGGACAACATCCACCTGTCTAATGTGATGCGCCAATGTCTGCAGCTCATCGCCGTATTTCCCCTGTTGTCGGTCTATGGCTACCAAGCCTGCAATTATAAGGAGGGAAACAGCCTCTATATCCACGCTCCAGATCCCGGGCTTTCCACGGCGGAGACCATCCTCCACTTGCTCCGCCCCGACTCCCAGTACAGTCCTTGGGAGGCCAAGGTGCTGGACGCCTGCCTTACCCTCCACGCCGAGCACGGCGGCGGCAACAATTCCACCTTTACCACTCATGTGGTCACCTCCTCGGGCACCGATACATACTCCTGCATGGCGGCGGCTCTGGCCTCCCTGAAGGGACCCCGCCACGGCGGAGCGAACATTATGGTAGTGAGAATGTTTGAGGATATGAAGGAGCATGTCCGGGACTGGAGGGACGAAGAAGAAGTGGAGGCCTACCTCCGGGCCCTGTTGGACAAGCGGGCCTTTGACAAGTCGGGGCTTATCTACGGCATGGGCCACGCGGTCTACTCCCTCTCCGACCCCCGGGCCAAGCTGCTGCATTCTCTGGTGGAGAAGCTGTCGGCAGAGAAGGGCCGGCAGGAGGACTATGCCCTCTACACTATGGTGGAGCGGCTGGGTCCCAAGGTCATCGCTGGGGAGCGGAAGATGTACAAAGGGGTCTCGGCCAACGTGGACTTTTATTCCGGCTTCGTCTACCATATGATGGAGCTGCCCCTGGAGCTCTACACGCCCATTTTTGCCATCGCCCGGGTGGTGGGCTGGAGCGCTCACCGGATGGAGGAGCTGATCAACATGGGCAAAATTATCCGTCCGGCCTACCAGTATGTGGGGAAGCATAAGCCCTACCAGGCCTTGGGAGAGAGATGACACCCAGTTTGCCCGTTCTATTTTGCAAGCTGGGCTGCGGCCAGGCAGGCGAGACCGATCCCCAGCAGTTGGACCGCCGCCGCTGTCTCCACCCTATTCATCAGGGAGAGGACCAGCGCGGAGATCCCCATGGACAGGGCCACAGCTTTGAGGGAAAGGTCCAGGATATGGGCAATTTTGCTGTGCTCCGACTCTTGCCCCTCGTATTTCCGGACCTGCATGAGCTGGTCAACGGATATGTCGAAGAGCTCGGCGAGCCTAGGGATAGAACTCACATCCGGGAAGGACAGATCCCGCTCCCATTTTGACACGGCCTTATCTGTGACCCCCATTTTTTCGGCCAGTTCAAGCTGAGTCATGCCTTTTTCCTTTCGCAAAGCCGCCACCATATCTCCGAAGGACTGTTTCTTCACTGGACT
>CANPNN010000117.1 GCA_947575475.1 uncultured Pseudoflavonifractor sp. | reverse complement strand
ATAGTTTGTAATGTGAGTAGCAGCAAAGAAAGGGCCTATCAATATACCATGATAGATGAGGCCACAAGAGAGCGGTTCATATATCCTTATGAGGAGAATAGCAGTTATTCCACGGTTGATTTTGTACTCCGGGCCATCTCCTACTTTGGCTATGCTCCGCAGATCATTCAGACGGACAATGGCTCAGAGTTCACTCATTGGAAGAATACCCCAAGGACCCACCCTTTAGATGTTCTCTGTCAGAAGCTCAATATCACCCATAAACTCATCCGCCCCCGCACTCCCTGGCATAATGGCAAGGTGGAGCGTAGCCACCGGAATGACCAGGAGCGGTTTTACAACTACTTGCGTTATTATAGCTATGAGGACCTAAAAAAGCAGATGAAGGCATACTTACGCCGTAGCAATAATATTCCCATGCAGGTTCTCGGCTGGCTGTCTCCCATCCAGAAGCGCAAGCAGTTGGAATCCCTCTCCTAAAAATTTTTCAAAATTTTTGGTCTCACATCATTGACAAATGCACAATCTCCGGCCTGTTTTTTTCCAGAAGGGCTTGACGAATTTCAAAAATCTGATATAATTATTGTCACTGTCCAACTTATTTGGTTTTAGTGTTTATGACTTGCAGTGGTATCGAAGTGGTCATAACGAGCACGATTGGAAATCGTGTAGCCGTTAACCCGGCTCGAGGGTTCGAATCCCTCCCACTGCGCCAAAAAATCCCAGAGCTTTCGCTCTGGGATTTTCCTTTCTACTGCTTTCTGCACTCTGGGCAAACGCCCGTGAAGATCAGTTCATGGCCCTCCACCTGAAACCCGGGGACCGCCTTGGCCGCCGCCTGGTCAATTTCCGGACCTTGGTCCAACTCAATATCAAAGACCCGGCTGCAGGCCCTGCAGCGAAAATGGCTATGAGGATGGACATCCCCATCATACCGCTCCACCGGAAAGGGCATCCGGATCAAAACGCCTTCTTGCGCCAACAAATTCAAATTCCGATACACCGTCCCCAGACTCAAATTGGGATTGGCGGGCTTTAACCATTGATAGACCATCTCTGCCGTGGGATGCTCCTTGCTGCCCAGGACCGCGTTATAGATCAGCTCCCGTTGTCTGGAATACCGTTTTCCAGCCATCTGTCTCACCTTCCAAAATAGGAATTATTCTTATTATTGAAAATACCATATTCGGTGAAAAAAGGCAAGCACTTTTTTTACTTTTTTGCTTCCATTTTCCGGCCATGATTTCGCTTTCTCGGGACATACTATGGCTCGGATGGAGATTCCAACGATCTTGTTTTTAGGAGGAGAGGGAAATGAAGCGGAAAATCAGCTTGATCGCCCTGGCTCTTGCGCTGACCGCTGCTCTGGCGGCCTGCAGCACGGCGGAGACCAATCCTGACCCGTCCGCCCCGGCGGTAGCCCCCACAGCGTCGCCCAACACGGTGACCAAGGGGTTGGAGGAAACCGCCCGGGGAATCGGCGACACGGCCCGGGGGGCTGTAAACGACGTGGGCCGGATGGCCCGGAATGCCGGCAACGCAATGCAGGACGCCGCATGGTAAAAAGAAAGGTGACCGGTAAACCCGGTCACCTTTTTTATTGTTTTCCCTCTTTTCTTCGCTGGACCTCCATCCAAAGTCCAAAGGCCATCAGACCAAGAGAAAACAGCAGCAGCAAAAGAAAAATCAAGATGTTCACCCAAGAGAGATCTCCCGCCCTCTGCCGGGCCAGCAGGGCTGAAAAGGAAAAATAATCCCAAAAACGAGGACCGTTCTGCTCCCCAAGCAATCGCACGCACAGGCTGTTGAATATCGGGATGGCAAAGCTGGTGAGAAGGGCGGCCACCCCTGCCTTGAGGACCCGCCCCGCCGGGAGCCACAGGATACAGCCCAGATACCCCCAACCAAAGGCCACCCCCACTGCCGCCAGCGGATAGGCAAGCTTTAACAGCCAATCTCCCCCCACGAAGGCCCAGACCACCGCCAGCAGAAGAAAGACCCATAGGCTGGTTAGGCAGGCAGACAGGACAGCCACCCATTTTCCATAGAAGCGCCAGATGGCCCATATTCCCCAAGGAAGGGCCAAGCTGACAGCGGTAATGCAAAGTCCTCCGCCCAGCCAGCGTCCGCCCCCATAGGCCCAGCAGGAAGTGAGCAAAAGCAGAAGGCAGACCGTGGCGGCACCCAAGCAAATGGGCAGCCGGTTCCCTTTCACAAGAAAGGGCAGATTGGTGAAGCAGGCTCCCAGGCCGATGGCGGTCAACACGATCCAAAACCAGTCCAAAGCGTGGTAAATAGCAATATCGCAGACAAAGCAGGCGGCAATGGCGATGAGGTAGCTTATCCCAAAGAACCATTGCAGTCCTGTCACCGCCTTCTTCCACCTTTGGGCTGCCTTTTCTTGGGCGTGGGCTTGGTCGTCGTCACAGGCGGAAAAAAACTCGTGCTCTGAGATGCTCAGCGCTCCGCAGATGGCGGTGACTAGGGATACATCCGGATAGGAAAGCCCCCGCTCCCATTTGCTGACGGTGGATTCGGTCACATAGAGCCGCTGGGCCAGATCCTTCTGGGTCAAGGCCATCTCCAGCCGCTTTTTTCGCAGGTACTCTCCAAAAGAGCGTTTTTCTTCCATTGCGTTATATCTCCTGTCGTTGGATTGGCGCCTGCCCCAACCTTACCCATTGGGGTGAAAAGAGTCAAGAGGATTTCCCGATTTTATCACTCGACTGTCAGGAAAGTCCTGACAGGGCAAGGCTTTTCGCCCTCTTGCCTTTTGAGCCAAGATTTGATATGATACCTTCAAACCATCTCGGGAGGAGAGAGCAGTTATGAGCGTATCAGTCAGGCAAGAGGGCTTTTATTACAAAAATGGCGGCTTTATCCCCGCCAAGGCTGATCCCGGACAGGCGGACTCCGCCCGCCAAAAAACGATGGCCTATTCCATCCTCTCCGCTCATAATCAGAGCGGGGATCTGTCCCGGCTCCAAATCAAATTTGACGCAATGGCCTCCCATGACATTACTTATGTAGGTATCATCCAGACCGCCCGGGCATCAGGCCTTGAGCGGTTTCCCATCCCCTATGTCCTCACCAACTGCCACAACTCCCTGTGCGCCGTGGGGGGCACCATCAATGAGGACGACCACCTTTTTGGTCTCTCTGCTGCCAAAAAGTACGGCGGGGAATTTGTCCCCGCCCATCAGGCCGTCATCCACTCCTATATGCGGGAGCGGTACGCCGCCCCGGGGAAGATGATCTTAGGCTCCGACTCCCATACCCGCTATGGGGCCTACGGCTGTATGGCCATTGGGGAGGGCGGCCCGGAGCTGGCCCGCCAGCTGCTGGAGAAAACCTATGACATCCCCTATCCTCCTGTGGTCGCCGTGTACCTTACCGGTGCCCCCCGTCCCGGCGTCGGTCCTCAGGACGTGGCCTTGGCTTTGGTGGGAGCTACCTTCCGGTCTGGCGCGGTAAAAAACGCCGTGCTGGAATTCTTTGGCCCCGGCGCAGCCAGTCTCTCCATGGATTACCGCTCCGGCATCGACGTGATGACCACCGAGTCCACCTGCCTGTCCTCGGTGTGGCAGACCGATGAGATCACCAAAAACCACCTCACCGCCCTGGGCCGTGGGGAGCAGTATCAACCCCTCTCCCCCGCCGACGGCGCATACTATGACGGTCTGGTGGAGATCGACCTCTCCACTGTGGAGCCCATGATCGCCCTGCCCTTCCATCCCTCCAATGCCTATCCCATCCGGGAATTCAAGGCCAATATGCAGGATCTTCTCCATCAGGTGGATATGGACACTGCCCGGCAGCTTGGGGTAAAGAATGCCCCCTCCTTTCTCTCCAAGGTCCAAGGCCGCACCTTCCGGGTGGACCAGGGGGTCATCGCCGGGTGCTCCGGGGGCACCTACCAGAACCTGAAGCGGGCGGCAGAGATCCTGCGGGGCGCCTCCACCGGTTCCGGCGGATTCTGGCTTTCCTGCTACCCCGGCTCCATGCCCGTCAACCTGGAGCTGACCAAAAGCGGCTATATCGCCGACCTGATGGCGGCGGGATGTTCCATCCGCTCCTGCTTCTGCGGCCCCTGCTTCGGGGCGGGGGACGTGCCCGCCAACGGGGGCTTCTCCATCCGACACTCCACCCGGAACTTCCCCAACCGGGAGGGCAGCAAGCCGGGGGACGGCCAGATCTCCTATGTGGCCCTTATGGACGCCCGCTCCATTGCCGCTACAGCCCTGAACGGCGGGGTCCTCACCGCCGCCGATGAGCTGCCCGATGTGCCTGTGGACCGCCCCGAGGAGAGCTGGGCCTATGACGACAGCGCCTACAAGGCCCGGGTCTACTACGGCGTGGGAAGGCCCCAGCCCGAGGAACCTCTGGTCTTCGGCCCCAACATTGCCGACTGGCCGGAGCAGATCCCCCTGCCGGAAAACCTGCTGCTCACCTGCTGCGCCGCCATCTACGACCCGGTGACCACCACCGATGAGCTGATCCCTTCCGGGGAGACCTCCTCCTACCGCTCCAACCCCATCAAGCTGTCCCAGTTCGCCCTGAGCCGCAAGTGCCCCAAGTATGTCTCCAACGCCCAGAAGGTCCAAGCCGAGGAGAGGAAACGCCGCTCCGGGGAGGAGAAGGATTTTCCCGCCGACACGGGTGTCGGCTCCTTCATCATGGCACTAAAACCCGGGGACGGCTCCGCCCGGGAGCAGGCCGCCTCCTGCCAGCGGGTGCTGGGGGGCTGCGCCAACGTGGCGGCGGAATACGCCACCAAGCGCTACCGCTCCAACGTGGTCAACTGGGGGATGCTCCCCTTTATCGCTGAGGATGTGGCGGATTGGGG
>CANPNN010000116.1 GCA_947575475.1 uncultured Pseudoflavonifractor sp. | reverse complement strand
TAAAAACCGACCAAAACGAAAGCGTGGACGCCAAGAGATACCTTTTCCCACCGCTCCAGCCGCAGAAGACTGCTGTGTTTGGCAGGTCTCATAAGGGAGTTACTCCAGCACCGCGCCCCGGGCCGCCGAACTCACCAGCTTGGCGTACCGGGCCAGATACCCGGTGGTCACCTTGGCGGGAGGACAGGTCCACCTGGCCTTCCGCTGGGCCAGTGTAGCCTCATCCACATTCAGGGTGATAGAGCAGGAGGGGATGTCGATGGAGATCAGGTCCCCCTCCTCCACCAGAGCGATGGGGCCGCCTTGGGCCGCCTCGGGGCAGACATGGCCGATGGCCGCCCCCCGGGTGGCCCCGGAGAACCGTCCGTCGGTGATGAGGGCTACGCTCTCGCCAAGACCCATGCCGCAGATGGCGGAGGTGGGGTTCAGCATCTCCCGCATCCCCGGTCCGCCCTTGGGACCCTCGTAGCGGATGACCACCACATCGCCGGCCTTGATCTTCCCGGCGTAGATGGCGGTGATGGCCTCCTCCTCGCTGTCAAAGACCCGGGCGGGACCGGAGTGGGCCATCATTTCCGGGGCTACGGCGGAGCGCTTCACCACCGAGCCTTCGGGGGCCAGATTGCCCTTCAAAACGGCGATACCGCCGTCGGGGGAGTAGGGGTCGTCAATGGGACGGATGAGCTGGGGGTCCAGGTTCTCCACACCCTCCAGATTCTCCGCCATGGTCCTGCCCGTGCAGGTGAGGACGCCGGTGTCTAATAGCCCTTTTTTGGTCAATTCCTTCATCACGGCATACACGCCCCCCGCGCCCTCAAGATCCTCCATATAGGTATCCCCGGCGGGAGCCAGATGACAGAGGTTGGGGGTCTTGGAGGAGATCTCGTTGGACATATCCAAGTCCAGCTCGATGCCGCACTCATGGGCGATGGCGGGCAGGTGGAGCATGGTGTTGGTGGAGCAGCCCAGGGCCATGTCCACCGTCTCGGCATTGTGGAAGGCGGCGGGGGTCATGATGTCCCGGGGCCGGATGTCCTTCTTGACCAGCTCCATGATCTGCATTCCCGCGTGCTTAGCCAGCCGCAGCCGTGCCGACCAAACGGCGGGGATGGTGCCGTTGCCCCGAAGCCCCATGCCGATGGCCTCGGTGAGGCAGTTCATGGAGTTGGCGGTGTACATCCCCGAGCAGGACCCGCAGGTAGGGCAGGCGTTGTTCTCGTACTCCTCCAGCCCCGCCTCGTCCAGCTTGCCGGCGTAGTAGCCGCCCACAGCCTCGAACATATGGGAAAGGCAGGTCCGCCGCCCGTCCTCCAGCCGTCCGGCCAGCATGGGTCCGCCGGAGCAGAAGATGGTGGGGATATTGATCCGGGCCGCCGCCATGAGAAGTCCCGGCACATTCTTGTCGCAGTTGGGGATCATGACAAGGCCGTCAAACTGGTGGGCCATGGCCATAGCCTCGGTGGAGTCGGCGATGAGATCCCTCGTCACCAAAGAATACTTCATGCCGATATGGCCCATGGCGATGCCGTCGCACACGGCGATAGCGGGGAACTCCACCGGGGTGCCCCCGGCGGCCCGGACCCCGGCCTTCACTGCTTCGGCGATCTTATCTAAGTTCATATGTCCGGGGACGATCTCGTTATAGGAGCAGACCACACCGATCAGAGGCCGCTCCAGCTCTTCCTTGGTATAGCCAAGAGCATAGAACAGGGAGCGGTTAGGGGCGCGGTCCACGCCCTTTGTCACATTGTCGCTTCTCATAAGTAGGACCTCCTTCGCGGGAGAATATTGCAATTATTTTACTCTCTCAAGTCCTGCCAGTCAAGGGAAAACCCCATTCTACCGCCAGTGGATTGACGGAAAAGCTGGGAAATGTTATGCTGTGAAAGCGAGGAGGGATGAGAAATGGGATCCATTGATCGGGAAAAATTCGGCCTGTTCATTGTGGAGCTGCGAAAGGAAAAAGGCTTTACACAGCAGGAATTGGCAGATAGGCTCTTTGTCTCCAACAAGGCGGTGAGCAAATGGGAGCGGGGCCAGAGCCTTCCGGACATCAGCCTGTTGACGCCGCTGTCACAGCTGCTGGAGGTGACGGTGGCCGAACTGCTGAGAGGGGAGAGGATACCGGGAGAAGGCCTGAACAACGGTGAAGTAGAATCCCTTGTCAATAAGGCCATCCAGCTTTCCGCAGAGGAGCGGGAGAAACGGGAAAAAAACCGCCGCTTCTGGCGGTGGGGGTGGCTCGTTTGTACCGCTGCCGCGACTTTGGAAATCCTTCTTTTGGCCACCTTGAACCAGCTTTCCCCGGTGGAGCTGTGGGACTATCTGCTGCTGGTAGAGGGTCTGAGTTTGGGCATAGGAGCCTTCTTTTGCTTTTTTGTCAAGGAAACGCTTCCCGCCTACTATGATGAGAATAAGATATCCGCCTATTCCGACGGCTTTTTTCGCATGAATCTGCCGGGGGTCCGGTTCAATAACAGCAACTGGCCCCACATCATCGCTGTAGGCAGGGGATGGCCGCTGGGGACGGCGGTCCTTTGGCCGCCTGTGTTTTGGCTTTTTCGCCGCTTTTTGCCCAGTATGGCCATGCTGTATTTGACCCTGCTGTTCAGCCTGAGCTTTTTCTTTCCCATGATATGGGCGGCGAAAAAGTACCAGTAGGGCTTCCCCTCTTGTTTTTTTCGCTCCGGTCTGGTATAATTTTGGTATCACAAACCAGAAAGGCGGGACCCCTATGAAAGATCCTACTTGCAGCTATTGCGCGCGCGGCGAACTGGTGGACGCCTTCGCCATTCCCATCTGTGAGCTGAACGTCAGCACCCTCTACCTCTTCCGGGAGCAGAGCCATCCCGGCCGCTGCGTGGTGGCCTACAAGGACCATATCAGCGAGATCATCAACTTGACCAAGGAGGAGCGGGACGCTTTCTTTGACGATGTGGAGAAGGCCGCCAAGGCCATCCATGCCGCCTTCCATCCCGACAAGCTCAACTACGGCGCATACGGCGATACCGGCTGCCACCTCCACTTCCATCTGGTCCCCAAATATAAGGACGGGGACGAGTGGGGCGGCACCTTCCAGATGAACCCCGGCAAGACCCTTCTTACCGAGGAGGAGTACGCCCAGCGCATCGAGAAGATCAAAGCTTGCCTGTGAAATAAGGAGAGTTCTATGGCAAACCGTCCCACCTAAAAGGGATACGGCGTCACCAGACAGGCGCCCGGTCAACGGGTGCCTGTCTGCTGTATCTATTTTTAGAAAGGGACGGTTTTGTTATGGACCGGCGCAATATATACATTTTTTATGTTATGGCCCTTCTCCAGGGCATGGTGTTCTACGGCCCCATCGCCACCCTCTACCGTCAGGCATCGGGGGTGGGCTTGGGTCAGATCGCCCTTATGGAGGGGCTATCCCTGACTCTCTCGGTGGCCCTGGAGCTGCCCTGGGGCCTTTTGGCGGAGCGGCTGGGCTACCGACAAACCATGGTTCTGTGCTCCGGCCTATACTTTGTCACCAAGCTGATCTTCTGGCGGGCGGCGGGTTTTGGGGGCTTCCTTCTGGAGCGGGTCCTGCTGGGGGTGGTGGCCGCCGGCCTCTCCGGGGTGGATGCGGGAATGCTCTATCTATCCTGTCCGCCGGAGAACGCCCAGCGAACCTTTGGAATTTACAACAATATGACCATCCTGGGACTGCTCTTGGCCACCGGGGTCTATACCCTCTGGATCGGGGAGGATCACCGTCTGGCGGGAGCCTTGACGGCGGTGAGCTATGCCGCCGCAGCCCTGCTCTCTCTGGGCCTCCGGGAGGTGAGGGCCCCGGAACGCCGCCGGGGCAGGGAGGTTCTGGATGGATTTCGGGGAGCCTTGGGGGAGACCCTGAAGAACAGGCGGCTTCTCCTCTTTCTGACCGGGGCGGCTCTTCTGGGGGCCTCCCATCAGATGATCACCGTCTTTTACAGCCAGAGCCAGTACCAGCGTACCGGCATGACCGCCGCCGGCATGGGTCTGGCCTACGCCCTGGCGACCCTTCTGGGCCTTCTGGGGGGCTTTTCCGCCCGCCTGAGGGAGTGGGTAGGGGAGAGGTGGCTCCTTCTCCTCCTGCCTCTGACCTCGGCCCTGGCCTGTCTGCTCCTGGCCCTCACAGGGGATAAACTCTCGTCGGTGTTGGCGGTGTCGGCTCTTCGGGTCGGCTATAACTTGCTCCAGCCTCTCCAGGCCGCAGTCCAGAACCGGGAGATCAGGGGAAAGGACCGGGCCACCGCCCTCAGTGTCCACGCGGTCTGGATGGACGCCGTCACCCTCTCGGCCCCCTGGTGTTCGGCCGCCTGTCCGAGATAAGTCTCCCCGCCGCCTTCCTGCTGGGCGGGGTCCTGAGCCTGGCCTCTCTGGGGCTGATGGGCCGGATGAGCGGGGGAGAGGAAACAAGATAAGGAGGAACGGCTATGGCAGAGCTGGCAAGCATGATGAATCTGGGAAAAGAGATGGACCGGAAGCTCCGCTCCGTGGGGATCGACTGCGCCGAAGAGCTGATGGCGGTGGGCGCCAAAGAGGCCTACCGAAGGCTGAAGACCCTCTATCCCAACGTCTGCCTGGTCCACCTCTACTGTTTGGAGGGTGCGATCACCCAGACGGAGTACAACTGCCTGTCAAAGGAAAAGCAAAGGGAGCTGCGGGAGTTCAGCGACAGCCTGAAATAGGAGAAGAACCCACCTCGGGAAGACTGGGGGGACGGCTCTTTTGCCCTGGTCCATCCCCTGGCGCCAAAGGAATCTTTCCATAAAAAACCCCTCCCCCCAGGACTTTCCGGGGGGGAGGGGTTTTTACTACAGCGGGGGTAGAATTTAGTTGGACGCGGTATCCAGGTCGGCGTCGCCGCCCCAGATCATGTTTTTCCGCAGCTCGCCGCCCACGATCTCCATCTGGTGCTTCTTGAGCTGGGAGCGCTTGGAGTTGAAGAA
>CANPNN010000115.1 GCA_947575475.1 uncultured Pseudoflavonifractor sp. | reverse complement strand
CCTCATCCTCTTCGGAGAAGAACTGAGCCAGCGTGATTCCAAAACCATCACAAAGCTTTTTTACTGTCGCCACCGTGGCGCTGTTGTTTCTTCCGCTTGTGATGTTGTTGATCGTAGACTGTGATACGCCACTGATTGTCCCCAACTTATTGATGGAGATTTCATGCCTTTGGCACAGTTCTATGATTCGGGCCGCCACTGCTGCACCTGCATTCATGGCTATCACCTCAATTCTAATCTTTAATTGAGGATACAAAAAAATCCCTTGCAAAGGTTACCCCTTTTGAGTTAAAATAACTCAAAAGGGGTAAAAACAAAAAGGGAGGTATTGTTAACATGGATCCGCACATTAAAAAACGCTTTGAAAAAGCCCAACCCTTCCTCCTGAGCGAGATCACCTCCTCCCCGGAGTACGATCACTGGTACACCATCGCCGACAGGCTGGAGAACATGATGGAGGACTGCTTCGGCGGGGAGGTGGCCCGGCTGATGGCGGAGTATATCTCCGCCCGGGATGAGATGGAGCGGCTGGCCTGCCTTCACGGCTTCCGCCGGGGTCTCCTGGAGACACAGAAAAAGCCCTGACGCAGCGCGTCGGGGCTTTTTTGTTTTATGAGCGCCGCCGGAAAGGCCGCCCCCTCGGCACAGGGACTTTCGCGCCCGATTTCCCCGACGCTCCAAAAAGCAGAAACAAAATGGAGGGGCAAATAATCCCACTTGTGGAAACTCTCCCCTTTGTGTTATACTGTATCTTGAAATGATATGCGCCTTTTTACCGGGCATAACTTGACGATACAGTGAGGGAAAGCGAAATGGCAAGCACAAAACAACAATATGATAACTCCTCTATCTCCTCCCTGAAGGGGGCCGACCGGGTGCGGAAACGCCCCGGGGTCATCTTCGGCTCCGACGGGCTGGACGGCTGCGAACACGCTGTCTTTGAAATTCTCTCCAACGCCATCGACGAGGCCAAGGAGGGCCACGGCAGCCTCATCACCGTCACCCGCTTCCTGGACCAGTCTATCGAGGTCATCGACCAGGGCCGGGGCTGTCCCGTGGCCTGGAACGAGAAGGAGCAGAAATTCAACTGGGAGCTGGTGTTCTGCGAGCTCTACGCCGGCGGTAAGTACGGCGGCGGGGACGACAACTACGAGTACTCCCTGGGTCTGAATGGATTGGGCTCCTGCGCCACCCAGTACGCCAGCGAGTACATGGACGTCACCGTCCGCCGGGACGGGAAAAAGTATACCCTCCACTTTGAGAAGGGGGAGAACATCGGCGGCCTTCACGAGGAGGACACCGACCAGGGCAGGAAAACGGGCACCACCATCCGCTGGAAGCCCGACCTGGAGGTCTTTACCGACATCGCCATCCCCCCCGAGTACTACACCGACGTGATGAAGCGCCAGGCGGTGGTCAACGCCGGGGTCACCTTCCGCTTCAAAAACGAGGTGACTCCGGGGAAATTCGAGACCACCGACTTCCTCTATGAGAACGGCATCCAGGACTACGTCAAGGAGCTCTCCGGGGAGAACGCCCTGACCGCCCCCGTCTTCTGGCAGACCGAGCGGAAGGGCCGGGACCGGGAGGACAAGCCGGAGTACAAGGTCAAGCTTTCCGTGTCCCTGTGCTTTTCCAACACGGTGCAGGTCATCGAGCACTACCACAACTCCTCCTGGCTGGAGCACGGCGGAAGCCCGGAGAAGGCCACCCGCTCCGCCCTGGTCTCCGCCATCGACGGTTACCTGAAGCAGCAGGGGAAATACCAGAAAAACGAGAGCAAGGTCACCTGGCAGGACGTGGAGGACTGCCTTGTTCTGGTGTCCAACAACTTCTCCACCCAGACCTCCTACGAAAACCAGACCAAAAAGGCCATCAGCAACAAGTTCGTCCAGGACGCCATGACCGAGTTTCTCAAGGCCCAGATGGAGGTCTACTTCATCGAGAACCCCTTCGACGCCCAGAAGATCGCCGAGCAGGTCCTCATCAACAAGAGAAGCCGGGAGAGCGCGGAAAAGGCCCGGCTGAATATCAAGAAAAAGCTCACCGGCACCATGGACCTTGCCAACCGGGTCCAGAAGTTCGTGGACTGCCGCACCAAGGACCCGGAGCGCCGGGAGCTCTACATCGTGGAGGGCGACTCCGCCCTGGGCAGCGTAAAGCTCTCCCGGGACGCGGAGTTCCAGGGCATCATGCCCGTCCGGGGCAAGATCCTCAACTGCCTGAAGGCGGACTACGCCCGGATCTTCAAAAGCGAGATCATCACCGACCTTATGAAGGTGCTGGGCTGCGGGGTGGAGGTCAGCGACAAGAAGGCCAAGGACCTGGCGGCCTTTGACCTGATGAACCTGCGGTGGAACAAGGTGGTCATCTGCACCGACGCCGACGTGGACGGCTATCAGATCCGGACCCTCATTCTGACCATGCTCTGGCGGCTCACCCCCACCCTTATCCGCCGGGGGTATGTGTATATCGCGGAATCCCCCCTCTATGAGATCAACTATAAGGAAAAAACCTGGTTCGCCTACTCCAACAAGGAGAAGGACGACATTGTCAAGGAGATCGGGGAGGGCAAAAAGATCTCCATCCAGCGCTCCAAGGGCCTGGGCGAGAACGAGCCGGAGATGATGTGGCTCACCACCATGAACCCGGAGACCCGGCGGCTCATCAAGGTCATGCCCGAGGACATGGAGGCCACCGCCCAGATGTTCGACCTCCTCCTGGGGGACAACCTCCAGGGCCGGAAGGACCACATCGCCGAGCACGGCCACGAATTCCTGGAACTGGCGGATATCTCGTAAAAAGCCGGTTACAATCGGTAACAAATAGTTACAAATCGGTAACAAAAAATAGGAGGTATTTCCAATGAAAGCAAAGCGTTTCCTGTCCCTTTTGCTGACCCTCGCCTTGGCGGTATCTCTCGCCGTCCCAGCCTTGGCAATAGAGGAAACGGGCGAAGCGGCAGACCTTTTGAACCGGTATGAGTTTATCGACCAATACATAGCAAACAATCCGGCGGCGGAGGATTTTGACGACGAGGCATGGTATTGGGAGTACGAAGCCTGGGACCTGGATTACATGACAAAAGAGGAATACATGGAGTGGCTGGAGATCAGCGAAGAGGAGTTCCGTGCGAAGATGTGGCAAAGCTACGCATGGGAAATGGGGTTGCCCATCTATGAGGAGGCCGAGGCCGCCTATGACGCATATGTGGTGGAATATTACCAAACCACCCATCCCGGTGAGTTGGAGAGCCTGTCTACCGATGACCTGCTGACCTGGATGGGGTATCGTGAGACGTTGACCCCCGTGGAGCAGTTCATGAGGGACTGGGACCTGAACAGTGAAGAAGAGGTCCGTCCCACTCTCCTGTGCGCCTATGCTACGGGGAGACTGAATGTGGAGATGACCCACGCCGACTTCCTCACTTATCAGGAGGAGTATCCCGAAAAATGGGCAGAATTTGACGCTGATACTTACTTTGCCGAAAAGTATATCGCTTCTGCCTGGTATGGGATCGACAGCAAGGAAGAGTACATGGATGACTGGAATCTCTTTGCGGAGGAAGAGTTTACGGAAGCCATGTTCGTGGAATATGTGGAGAACAACCGCTGGGGCTGGGACAACAACTGGTACGATGACAACAACTGGTACTGGGACGGGGACGATTATGACCGAATCATCACCCTTTATGCCAACGGGGAGCTGATTGATACCGACGTGACCTTCACCGTGGATGGCAGGACCTACGCCGACCCCGCCGTTTTGAACGAGATCATGGGCACCCAGTTCCCCGATTCCGACTCCATCTCCATCCGCTACGCCGCCGAGACGGCGGGGTGGGACGTGGTCTGGAACAGCTACCGCCGGGAGGTGGTCTTGCTGGACCGGGAGAGGCTGCTCACCGGGGTCATCGTGCCCGGATACGGCTGGGTGGAGGAGGACGTCTCCGGCCTGGACCGTCTGGTGGAGAAAGCCCAGACGGCTAACCCCCTGGAGCCGGGGAAGAGCTACCAGACCACCGGGACCATAGACCTTACGTACACCGCCCTCAACTCCCTGGACGGGGACGAGACCTATACCGCCCAGCTGAAGGTGGAGTCCCTGACCCGGGAAAGCGTGATAGAAATGTCCCTGAGCATGGACCTTGCCGATCTTCTTCGCCTGATACCAGACGTGCTTTTGAAGGAAGTGAGAATGGAACTTCCCAAGTCCGTGGGAGACCTGAAGGCCCTGCTGGACGGGGTAAAAGTGGACCTGATCTGGAACGGGGAGACGGGAGAGCTCTACGTCAACGCCCCCATCGTGGCCCTGGTGGACCCCACCCCCGGCGTGGACGCCGACACCTGGTACGCCTTTGACCTGTCAGAGCTTTTGGAGGCGGAGACAAAGACGCTCAACACCGCCGAAACCCTCTACCAGAGCCTTTTGGAGAACAGCGAGACCCGGTGGGGCGGGGCGGGGGAAGCCTACTCCAATTTTATGGTGGAGAAGGGTCTGCTCCACACCCTCTTTGGCCCCCACGCCGTCACCGAGAAGAACGGCGCCCTCACCTGGAAGCTGGACGAGGAGATGATCTCCGCGGCCGTTACCTCCTTTATGGGAGCCATGGGGGAGCCGGGCGACTGGGAGAACGTTTCTCTGTTCAAGGAGTGCCGGCTGGAGCTGACCATCGGCCCCAAGGGGGAGACCAGCCTGGACTTGTCCATCCGCCCGGACATGAAGGGCATTGCCTCCGCCATCTATGACAACAGCTACTACGGCTACGGCTATTATAGCCTTCTCACCGGAGGCCTGCTGGGCATGGCGGACTTCCGCTATGCCGCCAAGGGACAGAGCTCTGCCAAAGGCAGTGATATGACCCTGGAGCTCCACTGGAAAAACAGCTTTAAGCTGGCTCTGGACATGGACACAGTTTGCAAAGAGGTCAATACCGCGCCCCGGACCACGCCACCTGACGGGGCGGAGGTCGTAGAGATTTAAAAGAAAACCCAACCCCAAACCAGGAGGACCCCATGAAAAAAATTCTCTCCCTGCTCCTTGCCCTGACGCTGACCCTTTCCCTGC
>CANPNN010000114.1 GCA_947575475.1 uncultured Pseudoflavonifractor sp. | reverse complement strand
TCTACTGGGAGGGGATCCGCACCGCCTTCTTCATGGTCCTGCGGATCATGATGCTCATCTCCTGCACCTTCCTTCTGACCTACACCACATCCCCTATCCTCCTCACCGACGCTTTGGAGGCCCTGTTGGGACCTCTGAAAAAGCTCCATCTCCCCATCCACGAGCTTGCCATGATGATGTCCATCGCCCTTCGCTTCATCCCCACCCTCATCGAGGAGACCGACAAGATCATGGCCGCCCAGAAGGCCCGGGGGGCCGACTTCGACTCGGGAAACCTGCTGGAGAAGGCCAAGGCCCTCATCCCCCTGCTGGTCCCCCTCTTTATCTCCGCCTTCCGCCGGGCCGACGAACTGGCGGTGGCCATGGAGTGCCGCTGCTACCACGGGGGCGAGGGAAGGACCCGGATGCGGCAGCTCAAATACGTGGCCCGGGACTACGCCGCCCTGCTCCTGGGCTTCGGCCTTTGTCTGGCAGTCTGGGGTCTCAACCTACTGGGGGTTTTCTGACCCTCCGCCCCCATCCGGGCATGGCACAGCCTTCCCCACTTTTACCAAATCTTAAGACAAGGTTCAAACATTATGAGGAATATTGCGCTACAATTGATGTATGTGGGCACCGCCTACCACGGCTGGCAGATCCAGAAGAACGCCGTCTCCGTGGAGGAGACTCTGGAAAAGGCCCTCTCCAGGATCGTGGAACACCCGGTGAAGTGCACCGGGGTGGGCCGGACCGACGCGGGGGTCCACGCCCGGACCTATATTGCCAACTTCCGCACCACCTCCACCATCCCCTGCGACCGCCTGCCCCTGGCGGTGAATACCCGCCTGCCCGATGACATCGTGGTCACAAGGGCGGTGGAGGTTTCCGACGGATTCAATGCCATCGGCTCCTGCCGGAAAAAGGAATATACATACCGCATCTACAATACCCGCATCCGCAACGCCTTCTTCGTGGACCGGGCCTGGTTCTATCCCAAAAAACTGGACGAGCAGGTGATGCAGCGGGCCGCCGACTGCTTTGTGGGCACCCACGATTTCGCCGCCGTCAAGAGCGTGGGCACCGACGTAAAGACCACCGTGCGGACGGTCTACTACTTCGACATTGAGCGGCAGGGAGATATCATCGACTGCCGGGTCTGCGCCAACGGCTTTCTCTACAACATGGTCCGGGCCATGGTGGGCACCGTGATCTACGCCGCCGAGGGCAAATTTCCCCCCGAGGCCGTCAGCGATATCCTGGCGGGCAAATGCCGCACCGACGCAGGCCCCACCGCCCCGCCGGGCGGGCTTTACATGACGAAGCTCTGGTATGACGAGCCAGGTCTTACCCCGGAGGAGATGGAGTAGAATGGAAGAAAAGAAGAAAGCGCCTCTTCTGCGGTTCCTGACCCTTCTCCTCACAGCCGCCCTGCTGCTGGGCGCCGTGTTCCTCATCGCCAACTGGCAAAAGCTGAATTTCGACTTTATCCGCCGCTGGTTCGCCTACCGCTCTCTGGAGAAAAACGAGAGCGGTCAGGTGGAGTCCTACCGCTACATCGGCGGGGTGGACAGCTCCTTTGTCCAACTGGGAGACGACCTTTTGGTCTCGTCAGAGAGCGGCGTGCGGCTATACTCCCCCAGCGGCGCAGCCTATGTGGACCAGCCCTGTGTCCTCACCCACCCCTTTGTCTCCACCGGGGGGAACGCCGCTCTGGTCTATGACGCGGGGGGGACCGACCTGTTCATCTACCGGGACCGGGAGCAGGTGTTCTCCTACACCGCCGAGAGCGGCCACTCCATCCTGTACGCGGGCCTCAGCGCCCAGGGTCAGCTCGTTCTGGTGACCCAGTCCAGCGGCCTGAAGGGAGAGGTCACGGTCTACTCCTCCTCCTTTGAACCCCTGTACGGTCTGAAGATCTCCTCCCGCTTCATCACCGGGGCGGAGCTCTCCCCCGACGGCAGAACGCTGGCTTTGGCCACCGCGGGCCAAACGGAGGGCGTCTACGACAGCCAGATCGCCCTCTACGGCTTCCCCCGCGCCGCCGAGGACACGGAACCCGATAAAGTTTGCTCTCTGGGCAACAACACCACCCTGGCCCTGGACTGGTCCAGCGAACCTCTGCGGGTATTGGGGGAAAACGCCTTGTCCTTTGTATCCTCCGACGGAACGCTGGCCGGCTCCTACTCCTATGACCAGCGGGTCCTGAAGGGCTTTTCCCTGGAGGGGGACGCCTGCACCCTCCTGCTGGGCAAGTACCGGGCCGGGACCGGCGCCGATCTGGTGATGGTGAATACCTCCGGAGAGGAGCTGGCCCTCCAGAGCATGACGGAGCAGGTGCTGTCCATGTCCTCCGCCGGACGGTACCTGTCGGTACTCACCGCCGACGGACTGACTATCTACTCCGGGGCTTTGGAGCCCTATCACTCCACCGCCAATCTCCAGGGGGCCCGCCGGGTCCTCCAGCGCTCCGACGGGTCGGTGACTCTTATCAGCGGGGAGACCGCCCGGCTGTACCTGCCCAACTGACCCGCCCATTACTCCATGAAAGGCTGATGTATCATGTTTTCCGCTCCCGCCATCCTCATAGACCTGGTTTTTGTTGCCGCCTTCCTTCTGGCGGTGATCCGGGGCGCCAAAAAGGGCTTCATTCTCACCCTGTGCTCTCTGGTGGCCGTCGTCGTGGCTTTCCTCGGGGCCTCCTTTATCGCCGATACCCTGTCCCCCAAGGTGTCCCAAGCCATCCAGCCCAAGCTGGAGCAGATCATCCTGGAACAGCTTGACGAAGCCCTGAAACACAACGAGTTTGTCGGTGTCAGCGGCGATGCGGCCCAAACATCGGAGGAGGTCGCCCTTCCCGGCGTTCTGGAGGTGCTCCGGGAAAACAAGCTCTACCAGAACCTGATCGGCAACGTGGAACAGGCTCTGGAGGAGGGGGCCGCCGCCACAGCGGCCAGCGCCGCCTCCCAGGTGGCCGCCGCCCTGGCCGGACAGCTTGCCCGGGGCGTCCTCTTTGCCGTCTCCTTCTTCCTGGTACTGGTGGCCTGGTTCATCCTGTCCCATGCCCTGGACCTGGTGTCCAAGCTGCCTGTCATCAACTCCCTCAACCGCACCCTGGGCGGAGTCATCGGCGGGGCAAAGGGACTTATCCTTCTCTACCTCATATCCTGGCTCCTGTGCTCCTTGACGGACGTCATTCCCCCGGAGACGGCGGAGAAGACCTACCTGCTCTCCTTCCTGCTCTCCCACAGCCCGCTGGATCTTGTCACCATTTTGTAACCTCTTGTAGCTTTTTGTAACCATCTTTTTATCTGAAAGGGGGCGGCCTGCATGAATATTCCCAATTTTCTCTCCCTGGTCCGGCTGGGGCTGGCGCCTCTTTTTGCCCTGACCTTTTTCAGTTCCTCCCCCAACGCCCACACCTGGGCCGCTTTGGTCTACGCCCTGGCCTTCGCCACCGACATTGCCGACGGATATATCGCCCGGAAATTGAATATGATCACCAAGCTGGGCCGGATCCTGGATCCCATGGCCGACAAGCTGATGACCTTTACTGTCATTATCTGCGTAGCCCTGGATGGGGTCATCCCCATGTGGGCCGTGGCAGTGTTCTTCTGCAAGGAGGCCCTTATGGCCCTGGGGGGCCTTCTCATGTACCGCCGGGTGAGGGATGTGAACCCCGCCAACTGGTGGGGCAAGGCCTCCACGGGGGTGTTCTTCGTGGTGCTGGCCGCCCTGGTCCTCTTCCCCATTCCCCGGCCCTGGTCCACGGCCATGATCTCCTTCGCCCTGTGCCTCACCGTGGCCGCCCTCATCCGCTATGCCCGGGACTTCCAGAAGCTGATGAAAATGGAGAAAAAATAATCGAAAATAACGACGCTTTTTTCACACCCTGTTCACAATTTCGAATTAAAATAATTGCCTTGAGGGGGAAGTTTAAATCCCTGCCTCCCGGCGGAAGCCGGTCCCAAAGGAGTGTATCGCTATGCAGCCTACTTTGTGTGCAAAATGTCAAAAAAATGTGGCGGTGGTCTTTGTCCAGCGCATTGAGAATGGAGAGACCAAGTCTGAAGGCCTCTGCCTCAACTGCGCCCGGGAGATGGGGATCAAGCCTGTGGATGATATGATCCAGAAGATGGGTCTCTCCGACGACGACGTTCAGAGCCTGACCAGCGAGATGATGTCCGCCTTTGGCGGCGCTGAGGGCATGGAGGGTCTTGCCGACCAGGACAGCGACGATGAGGACAACGAGGAGGAGGGCAAAACCGCCACCTTCCCCTTCCTCAACAAGCTTTTCGGCGGTTCCGGCACTCCCGCCGCCTCCGCTGAAAAGTCCGAGGGCGCTGAAGGCGGCTCCGACCGTGCCTCCTCCCCCAAAGGCCGGGAGGACAAGGGCGGCAAAAATAAGGATACCAAGCGGAAGTTTTTGGAGAATTACTGTATCTCCATGACCAAAAAAGCCGCCGACGGCAAGCTGGACAATATCATCGGCCGGGATGAGGAGATCGCCCGCACCATCCAGATCCTCAACCGCCGGCAGAAGAACAACCCCTGTCTCATCGGTGAGCCGGGCGTGGGCAAGACCGCCATCGCCGAGGGTCTTGCCCTGCGCATCCACAATGGGGAGGTGCCCTATAAGCTCCAGGACAAGGAGGTCTACCTGCTGGACCTCACCGCCCTGGTGGCGGGCACCCAGTTCCGGGGCCAGTTTGAGTCCCGGATGAAGGGCCTTATCGACGAGGTGAAGAAGCTGGGTAACATCATTCTGGTCATTGACGAGGTACACAACATCGTGGGAGCCGGCGACGCCGAGGGCAGTATGAACGCCGCCAATATCCTCAAGCCCGCCCTCTCCCGGGGGGAGATCCAGGTCATCGGCGCCACCACCCTCACCGAGTACCGGAAGTATATTGAGAAGGACTCCGCCCTGGAGCGCCGTTTCCAGCCCGTTATGGTGGACGAACCTTCCATTGAGGACAGCGTGAAGATCATGGAGGGGATCGCCCCCTACTATGAGAAGTTTCACTATGTGTCCATCTCCCCCGCCATATGCCGGGCGGCGGTGACCATGTCCGAGCGGTACATCACCGACCGCTATCTTCCCGACAAGGCCATCGACCTCATT
>CANPNN010000113.1 GCA_947575475.1 uncultured Pseudoflavonifractor sp. | reverse complement strand
GTTTTGCCGTGGGTGGGACATTCGACAAAAAGGAACGTTTTTATGACCTTTCAAGACCTGGGACTCTGTCCCCCCATCCTCTCCGCCCTGAGGGCCCTGGACTACGAAAAGCCCTCCCCCATCCAGGAAAAGGCCATCCCCCCCGCCCTCCAGGGCCGGGACGTGCTGGGCTGCGCCCAGACAGGCACGGGCAAGACCTGTGCCTTCGCCACCCCCATCCTCCAGCAGCTCCACGGCCGGAAGCCGGAGCCCCACTTCGGCGTCCGGCCCATCCGTGCCTTGATCCTCACCCCCACCCGGGAGCTGGCCCTCCAGATCCAGGAGAGCTTCGAGGCCTACGGGAAAAATCTCCCCCTCCGCTCCGCCGTCATCTTTGGCGGGGTGGGCCAGCAGCCCCAAGTGGACAAGCTGAAGGCCGGGGTGGACATTTTGGTCGCCACCCCCGGACGGCTGGAGGACCTTCACAACCAGGGCTTCATCCATGTGGAAAAGCTGGAGATCTTTGTGCTGGACGAGGCCGACCGGATGCTGGACATGGGCTTTATCCACGATGTGAAGAAAATCCTGACCTGGCTTCCCAAAAAGAAGCAGACCCTCTTTTTCTCCGCCACTATGCCCCCGGAAGTCCAGGGGCTGGTGGATTCCCTCCTTGTAGACCCGGTAAAGGTGGCGGTGGACCCGGTGTCCTCCCCGGTGGAGGTCATCGACCAGCGGCTTTTCTACGTGGACCGGTCCAACAAGTCCAAGCTGCTGGCCATGCTGGTAAAGCACCCGGAGGTAAAAAACGCCCTTATCTTCACCCGCACCAAGCACGGGGCCAACAAGGTGGCCGGGGACCTTGCCAAGGCGGGGATCCCCTCCGCCGCCATCCACGGCAACAAGAGCCAGACCGCCCGCCAGCAGGCGTTGGCGGACTTTAAGTCAGGCCGGGTAAAGGCCCTGGTGGCCACCGATATCGCTGCCCGGGGCATCGACATTGAAGAGCTGAGCCACGTCTTCAACTATAACCTCCCCGACGTGCCCGAGACCTACGTCCACCGCATTGGCCGTACCGGCCGGGCGGGCCACGGGGGCACGGCGGTGTCCTTTTGCGAGTTTGGGGAAAAGGAGCTTTTGGCCCCCATTGAAAAGCTCCTGAAAAAGCCCATCCCCGTGGTGGAGGGCCACCCCTTCCCCATGCAGAATTTTGAGGCCCCCAAGCGGGACAAACACGGCAAGATCGTCAACGCCGACGACCAGGAGGCCCGCCAGGCCGCCCGGGAGCGGAAAAAGCAGCGGGATGCCGCCAAGTCCGCCCACCCCGCCCCGACGCCGGCCTCCAAAACCCCGCCTGCGGCCCACGCCGCCCCGGCGCGCCAAACCCCCACCCCTCCCAAAAAGTCCTCCGCAGGACGGGGGCCCACCCCCGCCGCCTCCCCCTCGGCCTCCGTCAAAAAGCAGGCCGGCTACCGCCCCAGCAAGACTCTGGACCAGGCCCTCTCGGCCATGTCCCCCAAGATCTCCTCCAGCAAGCCCCCCCAGGGAAAGGAACCCAAGCGGGACCCGGCTTACGAGGCCTGGCTTGCCGAGGAGCGGGCCATCCAGGCCAAGCGCTTTAAGAACGACCCCCTGGCGGGAGAGAGTGTCATGGACGCCACCGCCCGCTTCCTGGCCCCCAAAACGCCGCCCAGGCAGCAAACTCCCCCCGCCCCCAAAAAGCCCCAGGAGCCCCCGTCCCGGCGGGCTCCCCAGCAGGGCAAGCGAAGCGATGGCCGGCGGAGCGCCCCGGCCCCCAAGAAAAAGGAGCCCGTCCCCCAGAAGAAAGCCCCGGCAAAACCGGCCTCCAAAAGCGCGCCCGCCCCAGAGCCTAAGCGGGAGCAAAAGCGGCGTGGCGACCGCCGCCGGGGACCGATGGAGGTCACTTTGCGGCTGGGAAGCCAAAAGGATTCCACCGAGCAGCAGGGCAGCCTCATGCGCCCCTACTACTTCAACCCCGACGAGGATTGACCCTAAAAAAAGCGGCCATCTTTTCCCCGGAAAAGATGGCCGCTCTCATTTCATCCCCGCGGGACAACTCCCCCCGCCGTTGCTACCTCTTAATTTCCCCTCCCCCTACCACCCCATCCCCCGCATAAAACACCACCGCCTGCCCGGGTGTGATGGCCCTCTGTGGCTCGTCAAACAGGACCCGGACCCCGCCGTCCCCCTCCGGAAACACGGTGGCCCCCTGCTCCCTCTGGCAGGAGCGGACCTTGGCCCCCACCCGCAGAGGCCCGGCGGGGGCCTCCCCGGCGATCCAGTTCATCTCCCCCGCGTAAAGCTCCCGCTCGTACAGCTCCTCCTCCGGTCCCACGGTGACAGTGTTCTTCTCCATGTCCTTCCCGCAGACGTAGACCGGCCTCCCCACCGCCAGCCCCAGCCCCTTCCGCTGGCCCAGGGTGTAGCGCGCCGCCCCCCGGTGCCGGCCGATGACCCTTCCGGAGCGGTCCAGAATGTCCCCCTCCCGGCTCTCTTTTCCCCTCCACCGCTCCAAAAAGGCCCCATAGTCCCCATCGGGCACAAAGCAGATATCCTGGCTGTCCGGCTTTCTCGCGTTATAAAACCCCTGCGCCTCCGCCAACGCCCGGACCTCCCCCTTGGTCAGCTCCCCCAGGGGAAAGAGGGTGCGCCCCAGCTGCTCCTGGGTCATGGTGTAGAGGAAATAGGTCTGGTCCTTGCTCTCATCCCGGGCCTTTTTCAGCAGATACCTGCCCCTTTCCTCCCCGATCCGGGCGTAATGCCCCGTCGCCATATACCGGCACCCCAGCTCCAACGCCCGCCGGAAAAGCCGGTCAAATTTCAGATAGCGGTTGCAGTCGATACAGGGGTTGGGGGTGGCCCCGCTTTCATAGGCGGATACGAATCGGTCCATGACCTGGGTCCGGAACTCCTCGGTATCGTTGAACACATAGTAGGGGATCCCCAGCCGGAAGGCCACGCTCCGGGCGTCCTCCACATCCGCCAGGGCACAGCAGGTTTTCCCCCCGCCCTCCCCCATCTCCCCACTGTCATAGAGCTTCATGGTCACCCCCAGGCACTCAAGCCCCCGGGCCTTGGTGAGAAGGGCGGCCACCGAGGAATCCACCCCGCCGCTCATGGCGATGAGAGCCTTTTCACTCATGGCAGTGGGGGCAGCTTCCCTCATCGGGGAAGTCCTTGGGGTCGTAGGCAATGCCGTGCCTGTCGTAGTAATCCTTCACCGCCGCCCGGATGGCCTCCTCCGCCAGCACCGAGCAGTGGAGCTTGTGGGCGGGCAGTCCATCCAGGGCCTCGGTCACCGCCCGGTTGGTAAGCTGCAGGACCTCAGAAAGGGGCTTTCCCTTGATAAGCTCGGTGGCCATGGAGCTGGAGGCGATAGCCGACCCACAGCCGAAGGTCTCGAACTTCACGTCGGTGACAATGCCCTCCCGGATCTTCAGGTAAATTTTCATGATATCGCCGCACACGGCGTTGCCCACCTCGCCCACGCCGTCGGCGTCCTCCATAACCCCCACGTTCCGGGGATCCCGGAAATGGTCCATCACTTTGTCGCTGTATAGTGCCATAGCCGGCTCCTCCTTTTCAAATGACAAATTCCTTTTTTCCGCTGACCTTATCCTTCCAAAGGGGGGACATATTGCGGAGGTAGGCCACGATGTCCGTCACCGCCGCCACCGCCGCGTCCACGTCCTCCCGGGTGTTCTCCTCCCCCAGGGTGAGCCGCAGGGATCCGTGGGCCACCTCGTGGGGCCGCCCGATGGCAAGAAGCACATGGCTGGGGTCCAGGGACCCCGAGGTGCAGGCCGAGCCCGAGGAGGCGCAGATGCCCCTGTCGTCCAGAAGGAGGAGCAGGCTCTCCCCCTCCACCCCCTCAAAGCAGAAGTTCACGTTCCCCGGCAGCCGCCGGACAGCGTCCCCGTTCAGGGCGGAGTGGGGGATCCTCCCCAACCCCTCAATGAGCCTGTCCCGGAGGGCGGACACCCTTCGGGCCGTCTCCTCCATATGGGCGCAGCTCTCCTCCAGGGCCGCCGCCATCCCCAGAATGGCGGGCAGATCCTCCGTCCCCGCCCGGCGGCCCCTCTCCTGTGCTCCCCCCTCAATGAGGGGCAGCAGGGGAAGCCCCCGGCGGACATACAAAGCCCCCACCCCTCTGGGCCCACCAAACTTATGAGCCGACAGGGAGAGCATATCTATGCTTTGCCCCTTCACGTCCACGGGCAGATGTCCCGCCGCCTGGACCGCGTCGGTGTGGAAGCTCACCCCCCGCTCCCGGCAGAGGGCCCCGATCTCCCCGATGGGCTGGATGGTGCCGATCTCGTTGTTGGCGTACATCACGGTGACCAACGCCGTATCCTCCCGGAGGGCCTTGACCACCTCCTCCGCCGTCACAAGGCCGTTTTCGTGCACATCCAAAAGCTGGACCTCAAAGCCCTCCCGCTCCAGCTTTTTCAGGGTGTGGAGCACCGCGTGGTGCTCAAAGGCGGTGGAGATGATGTGCTTTTTCCCCTTCCCGGCCCCCACCCGGGCGGCGGACAAAATGGCCTGGTTGTCCGATTCGCTCCCCCCGGAGGTAAAGTAGACCTCCCCGGGCGACGCGCCGATACAGGCCCCCACCCGCTCCCGGGCGCTCCAGAGCGCCTCCGCCGCCCGCTGGCCCAGCCGGTATAAGCTGGAGGGATTCCCCCAGACCTCCTCCATGGCGGCGGTCATGGCCCTCCCCGCCGCCGGGCTTGTTTTTGTGGTAGCCGCATGGTCCATATAGATCATGGTCCCACTTCCTTTCCTGGAAATTTTTTGGCTTGGCCTTAGGATACCCCTTAATTCCTACTTTGTCAATATGAATTATAGGACATAAAAAGGCCCGGATCGTGGGAGATCCGGGCCTTTTGCTGATTACAATCAATTACAAATAGTTACAAACCGGTTACAAATCCCTTTTACGGCCGCAGCCCCATGCCGCCCTCCAGGGTCAGGGTCTCTCCGGTGAGATATTTGAAGTCGGGGTTGGCCAGTTGGACGCAGACCCGGCCGATCTCGGTCTCGGGGTCGCCGTAGTGGCCCATGGGGGGCATCTTCACATTGGCCTTGAAGGCATCGGGATATGCGTTCTGGAAATTCTCCAGTTGAGCTGTCCAGGCGATGGGACAGATAACGT
>CANPNN010000112.1 GCA_947575475.1 uncultured Pseudoflavonifractor sp. | reverse complement strand
GGTCCCCTACCGCATTATCGGCGGTACCCGGTTTTTTGATCGGGCGGAGGTGAAGGATATGCTGGCCTACCTCTGTGTTATCAATAACCCCGGAGATGATCTGCGTTTACAACGCATTATCAACAACCCGCCCCGTGGGATCGGACAAAAGACAGTAGATACCGCCCAACAGCTTGCAGTTCAGACTGGGCGCTCCCTCTGGGAGGTCATCAGCCATGCCCGGGATTACCCCGACCTGCAGAAGGCGGCGGCCAAGCTGGCGGTGTTTACAGGCCTTATCACCAATCTGCGCCAGCAGGCGGGGGAGATGTCCCTGACCGAGTTCTATGACGTTCTCTGCGCTGACAGCGGGTATGCCATCGCTCTGGAGGCTAAGGATACCGTGGAAGACCGGACCCGGCTGGAGAACGTGCGGGAATTGCAGAGCTCCATCCAAAACTATCTGGATAACGCAGAGGAGCCCTCTCTTTCCGGTTTTCTGGATGAGATCGCCCTCTATACCGACCTGGACAACCACGACCCAAACGAGGAGAGCGTGGTGATGATGACCATGCACTCTGCCAAGGGCCTGGAGTTCCCCGTGGTCTTTGTGGTGGGAGCAGAGGAGGGGATATTCCCCGGGATCCGTTCTATCGGGGATGCCGAAGAGATGGAGGAGGAGCGGCGGCTTTGCTACGTGGCTATGACCCGAGCCAAGGAGCGGCTCTACATGGTCTGCGCCAACCAGCGGATGCTCTATGGACGCACCTCATCTAACCGGCCCTCCCGGTTCCTGGAGGAGATACCCGAGGAGCATGTGGAGCGGAGCGGTCAGGCTCCCATGTCTGGTCAGTGGAGGATCGAGGAGAGTTCCTGGCGGCCCGAGCGGGAGTTCTATGATGAGGAGGAGAGTGGATACTCCTATGGGGAGGGGCATCGTTCCGGTGGTTACTCCTATGGGGGGAGCGGATATCCCTCTTCCGGCGGCTATTCCTCTGGCGGAGGTTATCAGAGTCGCCGTCCTGCCTATGGGCAGAGCCGTCCAGGAGGGGGGAGCCCCGTATCCCGGCCTGCCCGGAGCAAGCAGTCCATTCTGAAGGCCGCGGCAAAAGCGGCTCCCCCCTTGCCTGACTTCCAGAAGGGGGAGATGGTCATGCATAAAGCCTTTGGAAAGGGAATGATCCTGTCCCTCTCCAAGATGGGCAACGACGCTCTCATCGAGGTGGCCTTTGACAACGTGGGCACGAAGAAGTTAATGCTCCGCTCGGCGGCCCAGTATATGGAAAAGCTGTGATGAAAGACAGGGAAAAGGCGCGCTGGTTTTACCTGGCGGCATTGCTCCTTACAGTGATCCTGCTTTGGGCGTTTTCATGCTTTGATCTGCGGTCGAAGTGGTGGTCGCTGACCTTGTCTGTTCCCTGCGCCTTGAGTTGGGCGGGACTAAAAATTTGGGAGAGACTACAAAAAGAGGAGCAGCCCCGATATTCGGAACTGCTCCATCTGTGGAAAATTCTCTATGGCCTTCCTGTGGCGCTGACGCTGGGGATCATCTTGGTCCTGCTTTTCGAGTGAGGCTCACAGAAGTTCCTCCAGACTCAAAACGGCCTTGTTGGAATGGGCTATCACAGTGTTCCAGGAATCTCTGTAAAAATCATCATAAACGCCAATGACGGTAAAGCCGGCTTTCCGGGCGGCCAGGCAGTTGTGAGGCGCGTCCTCCAGCAGAATACAGTCGGTGGGGAAGACCCCAAACTGTGCTGCGGCAATGCGGTAGACCTCCGGATCCTTCTTTTCCAGCCCCACATCCTGGGCAAAGAAAAGCCCCTGAAAATAGCCCTCCAGCCCGTGCCGCGTTACTGCCGCCTTTGCCAGCTCAGGAAGTCCGGCGGTGAGCAGAGCCATATCCTGGCCCTGGCTTTGCAGTTTATCCAGCAATTCTTTTGCGCCGGGCTTCAAAGGGATGGTATAGGTATATGCGTCATAGGCCAGGGACCGCCACTCGGCCATGATGTCCTCAGGGCTTTCCTCCAGGCGGTAGTAGTCTTTTGTGAACCGGGCGGCCACCGGGAAGATGGAGTGGCCCACAGTATATGTATATTCCGGGGTGATCTCCAGTCCCCGGCGGCCCAGAAAGGCGTGGTCCACCTGGAGCCAGACTCCGTTGGAGTCGATGAGAGTGCCGTCCAAGTCAAAAAAGATCATAGGTAAAACCTCCAAGGGAAATCCACCGCCTCCTGGGCGTAATCAATACCGATGCGTTTGCTCACCTGAATGTTCTTGGGGTGTTCGCCGCTTTCCAGAACATAGAGGGTGTCCCCGGTGAGAGAAAGGCCGTTTTGCTCATTGGTAAGGGATAAACCTTTACATAGTTTTCCGGGACCGTTGAGGAAATTTTTCCGCTGATAGGGGGACATCCTGTCCGCCGGACAGCCGAACCGCATATTGGCGATGGCATCCGCATCAGCGGAGGAGATGGGTTCGCCTGCCCGGATGAGGACGGCGGCGGGTTCGTTCTCCGGTTCGGTGACAAAGTTGAGACAGTGATACATGCCATAGATCAGATAGATATAAGCGGTCCCCGGTGGGGCAAACAGGGTCTCAGTCCGTTTGGTCCGCTTGTAGCCATAAGCGTGACAGGCTTTATCCAGCCGACCGATATAGGCCTCCGTCTCGGTAATGCGAAGGGTGAGGGGGACCCCGTTCATCACTCTTACCAAGTGCTTACCAAGCAACTCCCGGGCCACCGTCAAGGTATCCCGGCTGTAGAAATCTGGGTTCAGCTTTTCCATTGTTCCACCTCTTTTTATCATTTTATCATACATAAGGAGCCGTGACAACCTTGAACGAGATCTTAATGCGCCGCCTTGCCAAGCCCATGCTCTTTGCCGCCGCCCTGATCTGGGGCTCCTCCTTCTTTATCATGAAGGGGGCGGTGGATGTGATCCCCACTTTCTTTCTTCTGGCGGTCCGCTTTACCGGAGGGGCGGCTCTCCTGGCTGTAGTATGCTGGAAAAAGTGGAAGGAATTCACCTCCGATTACCTTTGGCGGGGGGCCGTGATCGGCGGCTTTCTCTTTGCCGCCTATTCGGTCCAGACCTTCGGTATCGCCCTTACTACCCCCTCTAAAAACGCTTTTCTGACGGCGGTGTATTGTGTGCTGGTCCCCTTTCTCTATTGGCTGGTGATGGGGAAGAGGCCTGATATTTACAACATACTGGCGGCGGTCCTCTGTGTTGCGGGGGTTGGTCTGGTGTCTTTGAACGAGGGCTTTTCCATTACTCCCGGGGATAGCCTTACCCTTGTGGGAGCGGTTTTTTACGCCGCCCATATCGTGGCGGTGGCGAAGGTGTCCCCTGGTAAGGATATCTACCTGCTGACCGTGTTCCAATTCGCCTTTGCCGCCCTCTATGCCTGGGTACTGGGCTTCCTGTTCCAAACGCCGCCCACCGCTGCTATCCTGGGCCCGGACCTGGTGGTGCAGATGCTCTACCTGACCGTTATGTGTACCACGGTAGCCCTCCTATTCCAAAATGTGGGGCAAGTCTGGTCCGACCCCTCCTCAGCGGCTATTCTCCTGTCCCTGGAGTCGGTGTTTGGGGTGCTGTTCTCGGTGATCTTCTATGGGGACCCGGTGACAGTCCGCCTGCTCCTGGGCTTTGCCGTCATCTTCCTAGCGGTGGTCTGCTCCGAGACCAAACTGGCGTTTCTGAGGAAGCCGGTGGAGAAAACGTGATTTCCCTTGACTTCTGATTGAATTTTGCGTATACTGAACAAAGATTCAAAGGCAGAGACGGGGAGGAGTACGTCCCAGGGAAAGCGGAGAGAGGAGCCGGCCGGTGCAAGGCTCCATGACCCTGGAACGGAAGGTCGCCCCTGAGCCGCAGGACTGAAGGATAGTAAGCCTTGCCGTCTCCCGCGTTAAGGGGTAATTGAGAACCAATTCAGGTGGTACCGCGGATGAAAGGATTCGCCCTGAGCCAAGTGGCTCAGGGCGTTTTTTGCGTCAGGAGGGGAAATATGTATCAGTTTCAATACGACTATACCCTGGAGGATATGAACGCGCTCAGCAGGGTGACCGCCAAGACCTACCGCCGAAAGAGGGCGCTGGTTTACCGAGCGGTGCTGGCCCTGCTGGGTGCGGCCTATTTGGCTATGGGGTGGTTGCTGTTTTCGTCCGGGAGCAAGCTGGTTGGGGTCATACTTTTTGCGGCGGGAGTGCTTTTTCTGGCCCTTTCTCTTTTTTATCACCAGGGTACCGCTTGGCGTATCAAACGCATGATGGTGGAAGGTGAGGGGGAGTTCACGGTAACGCTGGGGGAGGAGAGCGTTCATGGAAAAAGCGTGAAGGGAGAGAGCTCCTATCCCTACTCGGCGGTCATCGGGGCCTTTTACTACCGGGAACGGTATTTTCTTTTCTTGGATAAACGTCACGCAATGCTTCTGCCGAAGCGGGCGCTGATTCAGGGAGACGCTTCGCAGCTGGAGGCTTTCCTCACAGAAAAGCTGGGCAAAGAGATCGCAAAAATCCGATAGCAGGATCGAGGTGGGGAATCGGAGATGACGGGCTGGAGCGGGATGCGCAGGAAGCTGGAGGAGGAATACCTGGCTGACTGCCTAAAAGGGCAATCCAGTACTATGCGACAACGTATCGCAGGAGTGCCGACGATGAGGGAAGAGCAGCGATCCGGTTAGACGGAAAAGAGATCCTGAAAGGTAACTATTTTAATACATGGCATAGATGGCATTATAAGTATTACGAGATCAATGATGACTATCTCAGCCTTGGTGCCTTCGACCAAAGAGATTTTTATGCTGCATTTCGGGAATTTGACAATCAAAGCATTGAAAAAGCATGCAGAGTGAAAATTTGATCGTTCGGATTTTTGCAGTCTTGGACCGCCGGGTAGGGAAGAGAAGACTATTGCAAATACAGGAAACGATACAAAATGAACCGATGAATATTCAGATCTTTTACGCCATCCGCATGGAGGCGGAGGGACTGTTGAGAAAGAAAACCATTTCAGAAGAGGAGTGTTTGATATGAGCAAGGAACTGCCCAAGGCCTATGAACCCCAGGAGGTGGAAGGCCGCATCTACGAAATGTGGGAGAAGGCTGGCTGCTTCCAGGGGCACCGGGATCCCAGCAAGAAGCCTTTCACCATCGTTATGCCGCCCCCCAACGTGA